>JASIBJ010000786.1 GCA_030045215.1 Streptosporangiaceae bacterium
GTTCTCTTCGTCGTTGCGGGCGATAGCCGGCATGACCGGACGTTTGGCAGACACGTAGCTGCGCGGCGTGGGCGCTACGTTGCCGTGCAGAACTTCGGACTCCGGAGCGCTGTGTACCAAACCGCAGCTCGTCCCGGCGTTCTGGATCTGCTTGAGGACCTGTCTGCGAGCGCAGTCGAACCTGCCGCCCCAGTCATTGACAGCACGAGCGGCCAGTGTCTGCTCGATTCGGTATCTGACTTCCGGTCAGGTGCGTATTGACATAGACCGTGTCGATCGCGATGCGTCCCATATGGTAAATCTGCACCGACTCACCTAGGCGGGCGTATCATGAAAAGTCATAAAGAGACGCAACCTTTCAGCGTAGCCGTTGCTCCTATTCTGGTCGCTTTCACGCTGCCGACGATCGCGCTGATCGCGACGAGCACCTCGCACCTGCCCTTAAAGGACGTCATCCTCGCCCTGTTTGTGGCATCCACCGGGGTCTTGCTTGCAGGTTTCCAGTTTGCCGTCGGCCGCTTTTCTAATGCCGGCGGGTTCTGGGAGGGGGCACGTGCAACCCTAACGAGCCTCGGCCTCATTCTCTTGGGCGCGGCGTTGGCCCTGCTGGTGTGGCCGTGGACGCTGCAGTGGCCGTGGAGGACTGTAACAAGCCGCGAGGTCTTGTGCGCCGGGCTCGCCATGCTCGCAGCGGGGGTTCTTTTCCCGATTGGGATGAAGCTATATCTCTTGGCATCAAACGGGACAGGCAAGCTGGCATCAGACCGCGCGGAGCCGCCGCCGGGCGATCTGCGGCTCAAGTCAGTCGACGCAATTGTGCAGCTCATCTGTCGTGGTTCACCAGAGGAGCGGACAAAGGCCCTCAGTGCGGCCGTCTGGTTGCTGCCCGACCTCCGGGAGCCGGATCTGTCACGCATTTCCTCGGCGGTCGAACTCATGAGCGCGCTGGACGACCTGCAAGCACGATGAAGCACCGGCACCATGCGGAATGACCGGATTGCCCAGCCCCGAGGCCCGCGATCGCGGTGCGGTCAGGTGCTCCAACGGGAGCGCTCGATGGCACATGTTGCTTAGTGACATGCCCGGGATCGCCGACCCGCTCCTCGCGCATACGGACTGCTGGTTCCCGAAGGTGGGCGCGCCGCTGGGTTGGTAGAGAGCAGTCAAGGGCGTGATCGGGGCGGCCTTGTGTTTGCTGCGTGCGTGCAGATGGTTCATTCAACAGTGAACAGAGGTTCGTCGAGCTTCTCGACGTCGACGTCGATTCCCAGGCCCGGACCGGTGGGCGCAGAGCCGCGACCGTCCTGGGAACGGGGCACGTATCCAGCAACGTGACCGTCAGTCCAGTCATTGAAGAACGAGGTCATCAGGAGACTCTCGGGGCGCGTACTTGCAGCGAGATGGCTGACGGCCGCGGTGATGACGTCCCCGCCCCACATGTCCTCTATGGACACCATTAAGTTCAGCTCCTGCATTAGGTCTCTTGCTTGAGCTGCGCCCGTGAGGCCTCCCACTCGACTGATCTTCAAATTGATGGACGAGGCTCCCGCCTCGTATTTCGCTTGGAAGATGTGCGTCTTCGTCTCGATCGACTCATCGAGCACCAATGGCAGCGAGGACTTGGACGCGGCGAGGGCACAATCGGCCGTCGAGCGGCACGGCTGCTCGACATAGACGGGTAGGTCGTCCATCGCTCGCAAGGCACGCCGCGCGTCAAGCAGACTCCAGCCGCCGTTGGAGTCCGCGACGATGATTGTGTCGTTGTCACCCGCAGCTACCGATGCTCTGGCTCGTGCTGCGTCGGCCAAGGGCTCGTTCCCCACCTTCAACTGGAATCGGTTGATGCCAGCGGCGCGTCGTCGCGTAACAAAATCAGCCATCGCTTCGGGCGCACCGAGCGGTACGGCCTCATAAATCGGAAATTGCGTCTGTCGGACGCCGCCGAGTAGAGCCGAGATGGGCCGACCAACGGACTTGCCGAACAAGTCCCAGCAAGCGATGTCGATCGGGCTTTTCGCGTATCCGTGGCCAAGGAGCGTCCGATCCAAGCGCGCCCGTACCTGTGAGATGTTCGTCGGGTCGCACCCGATCAACGAAGGAGCGAGGAACTGAAGCGCCGCGCGGATTCCATCGGTAAATGTCGGCAGATAGGTTGCGCCAAGCGGCGTAATCTCGCCCCATCCGTCGAGGCCCTCGTCAGTTCGAAGTCGGACAAGCGTGCCAGTCTGAGCCCCGGCTGCTCGGCCGCCGGACATGACGTATTCACCGTGTGCATAGCCCAGCTTGTACCCGAAGCCGTCAACTCCGATGATCTTCAAAACCGGTCTCCTTACATTCGACGCTCGCTGCCTGCTCACGGTCCGCCATGCAGCGCACCCGGTGCGGGGCGGTTAAGAAGCCGCGAGACCGGAGGTCGTGAAGAACGCCAGGCGGGCGATGCACCCGGTCGATAACGCCGTCTATGGTATCGAGCGGTCCATCGCGACATCGCTGCACTCGGGCGGCCAGCGCAGGGCCGCGAGCCGATGAAAGGGAGGCGCGGCGTGTGTTGGCACGGCGGCTGTCCGGTGGCGGCACCGCACGGCGTCGCCGAGCGCTCATCAACCTCCCACGTAAGGGATGCCCGGCGCCACTTCAAATCTCGCGCCGGGCATTCCCCCGCCTGGATCGGCACGCACGTTCAACGTCGGACACCGTCAGGCCTGTTACCGCCTCGGTCTGGATGCATTTGCATGGACGGCGCATGGATAGCGCGGTTTAGCGCATGGAGAATGCAAGGATCGAAATTGGCCGTTCCTGCTCGACGCTTTACCACCTAGCGGCTGACCGTCGAAGCCAGCCCTAGCAGAAGGAGCAGGCGAAATGCCTGGAATAGTAGTGAGCGCCGATGGCTCAGCCGACTCGCAGAATGCACTCGAATGGGCAGTGACGCATGCAGCGCTGGAGCACCTCCCGCTCACGATCCTGGCCGTCCACCAGGTCGCGTCGAGCGCATGGACCGGCAGCCCGATCATCTACCCGCAGGATCGGCCTGAAGCTCAGCGGGTCCTGCACGCGGTCGAGGAGACGGTAGCCAAGACCATCAGCAAGCTCAGTGAGGGCCGGGCAAGCTCGGTGACCGTGCGCGGGTCCATCGGCCAGCCGGCGAATGCACTCATCGAGGCTTCGCATGACGCCGACATGGTTGTCATCCAAGACCGCGGCGGCTTTGCCCGGCTGCTGCCGGGCTCGGTGCGCACTCAGGTCGTTAATCACGCGGCATGCCCGGTGGTCGTCATCTCAGGCCAGCGGTAACCCTCAGCCCGATGGCGCCGCCGGGCCACCACCAGAGCAGTGGCGGGCCTGCCGCTTGGCAGGCCCGCCACTACAGCCTGAATCGCAACTCGGCTGACCACGACCTGCTGTTCGCCCGGATGGTGACGCAAGGCCCTCGGGGCCGACTCGGCCGAACTCACGCCCGCTAATCCCACCAGAAGCCCCAGATTGGCTGGTTGACCAGGCGCTCGGCTATGGCGCCGACCTCGTTGTAGGCAGTCTCGTCCGTGCCGTAGAAGCACTCGTCGGCGAGGGCGACGTGCTCAGCCGCGAGTCGCTGCGCCTCGGCCAGCGTGCGCGGCGGCCGGTCGGCCAGCACCTTGAACTCGGCGAGCCCGAGCTCCAGCAGCCGCACGCCAAAGCGGTCTTCCCACGAGCGCAGTACGGCCATCACCGGGAGCTGGCCGTCAACCC
>JASIBJ010000081.1 GCA_030045215.1 Streptosporangiaceae bacterium
ACAGGGTGCTGACCCGCACCAGTACCTGTCGAAGGAACTGCTGAACATTGCGATCGGGCTCGTCCTGATGGCCGGGGTGAGCCTGCTCGACTATCGCCAGATCCGGATGCTCGCCCCGGTCGTGATGGTCGTCTCCTGCCTGGGTCTCCTGTACGTGCTCCCGTTTGGCACCGTCGTGAACGGCGCGAGGTCGTGGATCGACCTGCCCGCCGGCTTCCAGATCGAGCCGTCGGAGTACGCGAAGCTGTCGATCATCCTCATCAGCGCGATGATCCTCGGCGAGCTGCCAGGCGGCCAGACCCGGCCGCGAGTGCGGGCCGTGGCCCTGACGATCGGCATCGTCGCCATCCCGCTGCTGCTGGTCATCGCCGAGCCCGACCTCGGCGTGACGATGCTGATGGTGGCGCTGCTCATCGGGATGATCGCCTTGTCTGGAATCCGGATACGCTGGCTGGCCGGGATGGCGGTCGCCGGAGTTGCCGGTCTTGTCGTGATCTTCAAGCTGCACCTGCTCAAGAGCTATCAGTCCTCGCGCCTGACCTCGTTTCTCAACCCGAACGCCGACCCGCGCGGTACCGGTTACAGCGCTCACCAGGCCGCGATCGCGATCGGGTCAGGCGGCATGCACGGCCAGGGCCTGTTCCACGGCCAGCTGATCGCGGGCGGCTTCGTCCCCGAGCAGCAGACCGACTTCATCTTCACCGTCTCCGGTGAAGAACTGGGGTTCGTCGGATCGCTGCTGCTGCTCGCGCTGCTGGGCATCCTGCTGTTCCGCACGCTGCGGATCGCCTACAAGGCCGACGACCAGTTCGGTACTCTCGTCGCGGCCGGCATCGCGATCTGGTTCGGCGTGCAGTCCTTCATCAACATCGGCATGACCGTCGGCATCATGCCGGTGACCGGCCTGCCGCTGCCGTTCGTGTCCTACGGCGGGTCAGCCATGTTCGCTGACATGATCGCGATTGGTATCTTGCAGACCGTCTACCGCCACCGGACCGTCTTCACCTAGGCGGGGCCTGCCGTCTGGTCCGGCTGGACCAGCAAGCACGTCAGCTTCCGGTCGTCGGTACTCTGTAACGGTGCCCGTGCAGTCGGTATACCCCCTGCTTGAGCCGCTGCTCCCGCTGGTGAGAAAGCCGGTGCAGTACGTCGGCGGCGAGCTGAACTCTGTCGTCAAGGACTGGGACTTGACAGAGGTTCGCTGGGCTCTCATGTACCCGGATGCCTACGAGGTAGGCCTGCCAAATCAGGGCATTCAGATCCTCTACGAGGTCCTGAACGAGCAGGAGGGAGTGCTCGCCGAGCGGACCTACAGCGTCTGGCAGGATCTCGAGGCGCTGATGCGCGAGCATGAGGTGCCCCAGTTCACGGTGGACTCCCACCGGCCGGTGCGGGCATTTGACGTGCTCGGAGTCAGCTTCGCTACCGAACTCGGGTACACCAACCTGCTGACCGCGCTCGACCTGGCGGGCATACCGCTGTCGGCCGCGGACCGGGGAGGCGACGACCCGGTGGTGCTGGCCGGTGGCCACGCGGCCTTCAATCCTGAGCCGATCGCGGAATTCCTCGACGGCGCGGTTCTGGGCGACGGCGAGCAGGCCGTGCTCGCCATCACCGACCTGATCCGGGCCTGGAAGCGCGCGGGACGGCCGGGCGGCCGTGACGGGCTGCTGCTGCGGCTCGCGACGTCGGGTGGCGTCTACGTACCACGGTTTTACGACGTGTCCTACGGCGCCGATGGCGCGATCAGCCGGGTGGCGCCTAACCGGCCAGGCGTGCCGCGATCCGTGGCCAAGCACACGGTGATGGACCTGGACTCCTGGCAATATCCGGCCAAGCCGCTTGTGCCAGTCGCCGAGACGGTGCACGAGCGATTCAGCGTGGAGATCTTCCGCGGCTGCACGAGGGGCTGCCGGTTCTGCCAGGCCGGCATGATCACCCGACCGGTCCGGGAGCGGTCGATCACGACCATCGGGTCGATGGTCCAGGCCGGGCTGGCCGCGAGCGGCTTTACCGAGGTTGGGTTGCTGTCGCTGTCCAGCGCCGACCACAGCGAGATCAACGAGATCGCCGTGGATCTTGCCGACCGGTACGAGGGCACCAACACCGGGCTCTCACTGCCGTCGACCAGGGTGGACGCGTTCAACGTGACGCTGGCGGACGAACTCAGCCGCAACGGCAGGCGCTCCGGCCTGACGTTCGCCCCCGAGGGCGGCACCGACCGGATCCGCAAGGTGATCAACAAAATGGTCACCGAAGACGACCTGATCAAGACCGTGACCACGGCATATTCAAGTGGCTGGCGGCAGGTGAAGCTCTACTTCATGTGCGGCCTGCCGACTGAGACCGACGACGACGTCCTCGCGATAGCCCGCCTCGCGCAGCGGGTCATCGAGGCGGGGCGGGCGGCAACCGGCAGGCGCGACATCCGCTGTACGGTGTCGATCGGCGGTTTCGTGCCCAAGCCGCACACGCCCTTCCAGTGGGCGGGACAGTGCGACCACGAGACGGTGGACGCCCGCCTGCGCGCACTCGGCGCGGCCATGCGGTCGAACCGCAACTACGCCAAGGCCATCGGCTTCCGCTACCACGATGGCAGGCCGTCGATTGTCGAAGGCCTGCTGTCCAGGGGCGACCGGCGGGTGGCCAAGGTAATCCGCGCGGCCTGGCTCGACGGTGCCCGCTTCGACGGCTGGAGTGAGAGCTTCTCCTATGAGCGCTGGGAGCGCTGCGCGGCCGCGGCTCTTGCTGACGATGGCGTGGACCTCGGCTGGTACACCACGAGGGAGCGGCCGTACGGCGAGGTGCTGCCCTGGGATCACCTGGATGCCGGCCTGGAGCGGGACTGGCTGTGGCAGGACTGGCTGGCCGCCATAGACCCCGACGGCGGGGCCGAGGTCGAGGATTGCCGGTGGACGCCGTGCTTCGAGTGCGGGGTCTGCCCCGCCATGGAGACCGAGACCCAGATCGGCCCGACCGGGAGGCGGCTGCTGCCGCTGACCGTCGCCGCCAGCAGGACCGGCTCGATGGAGGACGCTGGCAACGCGGGCAGGCGCCAGTGACGTCCCGCCAGCTGCCAGCCGCGCCGCCGCCGCCGACGGCGGTGCAACGCCTGGTCATCAGGTACGCTAAACGCGGCAGGATGCGTTTCGCGAGCCATAGGGACATCGCGCGTGCAGTGGAGCGGGGAGTACGGCGGGCTGGCCTGCCAGTGGCGTTCTCAGCCGGCTTCTCGCCGCATCCGAAGATCTCCTATTCCGGCGGCGCGCCGACTGGTGCGGCCAGCGAGGCCGAGTACCTGGAGATCGCGCTCACCGAGAGCGTGGACCCGGACGATGTCAGGGCACGGCTCAACGCATCGCTACCGGACGGAATTGACGTGATCGAGGCTGCTGACCTGGCTGTCGCCCCCGCGGCGCCGCAGCTTGAGGCCTCGGTTTGGCAGGTTGTACTGCCAGGCGTGCAGCCCCGGGATGCCGCACTCGCGGTGCGGGCGTTCCTCGCCTCCGAGCATGTGGAGGTAGAACGCCGCACCAGCAGCGGAATCCGGCGGCTGGACACCAGGGCCGGAGTCGTGGCGCTGGAAGTTGACCAGCGCGCCGACGCCGGTGAGTCCACGGGATGTGCGATACTTCGAATGGTTGTTCGGCACTTGACACCTGCCGTGCGACCCGACGACATCCTGGCAGCTCTCCGCCACTTGTCGGCTCTCGAGCCGTCGTCGCCACCGGAGGCGACGCGCCTGGCTCAAGGGCCACTTGGCGGTGATGCTGCCGCCGCAGACGCCAGCGCGCCTGGCCCGGGCGTTACGGCCGACATGGCCGGACAGTCTGGGTCATCGGCGCCGGCGGGCCCTGCGGCTGCGGTGTCCCGGCCTGGCTGGCGGGACGCTGCGCAGAGACAGGTAACGGCAACGTGCCTGGATGCGGAGGACGCCACCTCGGCGTATGCCGCTCCAGACAGCGCGTATGAACAGCTCCCGCGCGGCGCGGAGCGGCCCGACGAGGCCAACTGCGCCCGGGAGCCTGACGGGAGACGCCCGAATGCTCGAGAGCGAGCGAGAGAACAGCGAGTCAGCTGATGGCCGGAATGAGGCAACTGCCCAGAATGAGGGCTCTGGACGCGGGTTGCTGCGCCGGGCCCGCCGCGCGGTAACGCGTCCAGCTGGGCCTCCGGCCGCCGATCCAGACCCAGCGCGGGCCGGCGGTGGCGGTAGGCAGGCTGGCCCGGACGGCCCGCAGCCTGCGGCGAGCGCTGCCGACAGTACGGCCGAATCGGCCCAGAGCCCTGCGAGGGATGTGCGCACCGGCGGCGACGAAGGCGCGCAACGGCCGGGCGATACCCAGTCCGGAACCGGCAGCAGGCGGCGCACCTCCAGGTCCAGGACTGCGAAGACCGAGACGGGGCAGTCGGCAGAGGACTCGACAACGGCGCAGCCTGCCGCGGAGGCCGGGGCAAGCGGCCGGCCGGCCCGCGGGGCCAGCTCCAGTCGGCGGGGCCGCGCGGAGGAGTCCGAGCCGGCCGCTGGCGGCGCGCGATCC
>JASIBJ010000787.1 GCA_030045215.1 Streptosporangiaceae bacterium
TTCTGGATCGCGATGAGGACGCTGCGGTCGTACAGCGAGATGTATGACTACCGGAACGGGCACTGGTCCGGGCCAGACGTGCTCTCGAACGCTGGCCACTACACGGTGATCAACGCGACCGCCACCAGGCCGGGCTCCACCCAGGTGTGGGCGGTGGGCTACCGCGATAGCACCGCCGGCAATCCGAATCCGAGAGCCGTCGTGTACGAGTACCTGACCTGACCCGGGGGCGACGGCGCGCATCGCGGAACTGGCGTTTTCATTCGTTCCGCTCGCCACTTTTATCCGTGCACTTCATCTCTTGCCAGGACTCACCCCGATGTGCACTAATACTCTCGGGCCGGCTTTTTCCTGGCATTCACCGGGCGTTTCTCACATTGCGTAGCGGGGAGTTGCACAGTGGTCAGTGTCTTGACGCGCATGACGTATGCCGTCACCGCGAGCCTAGCGCTCTGCCTGTCTTTCGCTGCCGTTCCGGCGCAGGCCGCCGCTCGGGCACCGGCCGCCGCTGCCGCTGCGTCCGGGTGGCGGCTCACCGAGGTCTACGGCAAGGGTGCCGCCAACATCGACGCGGCCGGCCTCGCGGTAGCCAGCCGCGACAGCGCCTGGTCCCTCTGGGACGAGTGCACGTGGCCATGCGATTCAGGCAACCCGCCGACGGTAGTCAGGCAGTGGAACGGCCGCGTGTGGACCGTCATCCCGGAGAGCGAGCTGCTGGGGATATCGGCGGAGTTTGTGACGGCCAGTTCGGCGTCGGACGCCTGGATGTTCGGGTTGTTCCCCGGGCAGCGCTACTTCGGGGCCGTGCACTGGAACGGATCGAAGTGGAGCAAGCAGACCGTGCCGGGATGGGTGGTCCGCGGCAACGGCTCTGGTGAGGCCGACATTTACGCGGCCGACTTCGGTCCGCGCGATCTGTGGGTCTTCAGCCTCTATGGCAATATCGGCCAGACGGTTTCGTTCGCGGCGCGTTACCAGAACGGGCGCTGGACGAAGTCCGACTTCCCCGATATCCCTCAGGCTGCCGCCGCCATCTCGCCCCGCGACATCTGGCTGCTCGCACAGTCCACGCCGGGGGAAAGCCTGACCGGCCCGACCTACCTGCTGCACTGGAACGGGCATCGGTGGAGCCGGTCCGACTTCCCCAGGCAGCGCACGCCCGGCTACCCTTCTGGCCTGATCGCCACCGGGCCGAACGACATGTGGACGACGTGGGTACCGGCCAAGGCCTCCGCGACGGCGTACCTGCTGCACTGGACGGGCAGCCACTGGGCCAAGGTGCCATTCCCAAAGGGCGGCGCCGGGGCGCCGTCGGCCGGGGACGGCGCGCATGGGCTCTGGCTCAATGGCTTTGCGTCGGGAAAGAAGCGCGTCCAGCTCTTCCTGCACTGGTCGGCGGGCCACTGGAAGCTGTGGCAGGTCCCCCAGAAGGGCTGGGAGCCCGGCAACGTCGACGACCTCGCGCTGATCCCCGGTACGAGGTCGGTGTGGGCAGTCGGCAATGTTTACGGCCCTGGCGACGGGACCACGCTGAACCGCGGCGCCATCTGGCGCTACAACCAGCCGGCTTAGGGGAGCCATGGCGCGGGCGCGTTAGGTCCTGCTCGGCGTTGGATAACTGCCAAATGAGGATGCAGACATGAGTATCACCCGGTCAAGATTGCGCAGCGCAGCCGTCGCCCTTCCGGTCGCACTCGGCGCCGCGCTGGCACCGAGCACGGCGCTGGCGGTGCCCGGTGCGGCTGTGAGCACATCATCGGCAGGCTGGCACATCGAGAAGACGTTCGGTCTCGGCACGACGATCTACAGCGTCTCCGGCGTCAGCGCAAACGATGCCTGGCTCGCGGGCCTGAGCGCCAGCGGAGGGTTGCTGGTACAGCAGTGGAACGGCAAGGGATGGGACCCGATAGCCACGCCCGCCAGCCTCAACGGCAACGGGGTCGGGGACGCTGTCATCGCCGGCGCCGGGACGACGGTGTTGGCCTTCGATGATGAGGGCAACGCGACGGACAACGCCGTCGCGGTGAGCCGGACCGCGCGCGGCTGGACGTCGTACCGGTTCCCTGACTACTCGCAAGTCAACGCCGCCGCCGTGTTCAGCCCGACCAACGCCTGGGAGTTCGGCGAGATCTTCGTGCCGAAGCTGTCCGCCTACGTGCGGCACTTCAACGGCAAGAAGTGGACGGCGGTCAGCACGCCGGTCGTGCCTAATGACGCTAGCGCGATCTCGGCCGGCGACATCTGGGCGGTGGGTCAGACGGTCGCGTCCGCGGGCTCGCGCGATCAGGTCTACGCCGCCGCTCAGTGGACGCACGGGAAGTGGCGGCTGTTGCACTTCCCGCGCCTGCGGTTGCCGAAGGGCGCTTCCGTCACCATCCCGAACGTCGTCGCGCTCGGGTCGGCGAATGTCTGGGTGGACTTCCAGCTCCAGAAGGGCATGGGTCTCTATCCGGGCGCGATCCTGCTGCACTACAACGGCCGGACCTGGACTCGGGTCACCGTGCCGTTCACGTCGACGTTCGCGCTGACCAGCCTGGCCGCCGACGGGCGCGGCGGCATCTGGATCGCCGCGACCACCGATGACGGCCTGCACCAGTACGTCTATCACCTGCGGGCCGGACGGTGGTCCCGTGAGCTGATGCCGTCAACGAGCGGCAACGGAACACAGGTACTGACGCTCGCCCTGCGGCCTGGGACGGCTCAGGCCTGGGCGGCCGGTGACCTGGTGCCGACGGCCGGTGGCATTCCGGAGGGTGTCCTGCTCGATTACCGCAGCTAACGGCGCCGGGCCGGAGGACAACACAGCGGCGGGCCCGCCGGGACACCCGGCGGCCCGCCGCGTCGCGCTGCGAGGGCGCTCAGCTCTTCTTGCCCGGCACCGCTGGGGTATCGGTATCGCGCTGGCGGCGGGAGATCTTGCTGCCGAGCCAGACCAGCGGGTCGTACTTGCGGCCGACGACGCGCTCCTTGAGCGGGATGAGCGCGTTGTCAGTGATCTTGATGTTCTCCGGGCAGACCTCGGTGCAGCACTTAGTGATGTTGCAGTAACCGAGGCCGAAGTCGTCCTGGGCGATCTCGCGCCGGTCGGCGATGTCGGCCGGGTGCATCTCCAGTTCGGCAATCCGCATCAGGAACCGGGGCCCCGCGAACGGACGCTCGTTCTCCTCGTGGTCGCGGATGACGTGGCAGGTGTTCTGGCACAGGTAGCACTCGATGCACTTGCGGAACTCCTGCGACCGCTGCACGTCGACCTGCTGCATGCGGAACTCACCCAGCCCGATCGACGGGTCGGGGGTGAACGAGGGGATCTCCCGCGCCTTGGCGTAGTTGAAGGACACGTCGGTGACCAGGTCACGGATGACCGGGAACGTGCGCAGGGGCGTGATCGTCAGGACCTCGTCCTCAGCGAACGTGGACATCCTGGTCATGCAAGCCAGCCGCGGGCGACCGTTGATCTCCATCGAGCAGGAGCCGCACTTGCCGGCCTTGCAGTTCCACCGGATCGCCAGGTCGCCGACCTGAGTCGCCTGGAGCCGGTGGAGCACGTCGAGGACGACCTCGCCCTCGTTGACCTCGACCGTGTAGTCGGTGAGCCGACCGTCGCCCAGGTCGCCGCGCCAGACCCGCAGGGCTGCCTTGTAACTCATCAGTGGGTCTCCTCGGTAACAGCAGCAGCGGGCGCAGACGTATCCGGCGGCGTCACAGGCGCCTCGGGCGGGAGGCCAGCCATCTCCTCCTCGGTCAGGTACTTCTTCAGCTCGGCCCGGTCGAACAGCGCGATCAAGTCGTCACGCATCTTCGGAGTCGCCTGGCGGATGATCTTGATCTCATCACCCTCAAGCATGCAGATCAGGTTGACCTTGCGCCATTCCGGTCGCATGCCCGGGTAGTCGTCACGGGTATGGCCGCCCCGGCTCTCCTGCCGCTCGAGTGCCGACTCGGCCACGCACCGCGCCATCAGCATGATGTTGCGCATGTCCAGTGCCATGTGCCAGCCGGGGTTATAGGCGTTCCCGCCCTCGGCCGAGACGCTGGCGGTCCGCTGGCCGAGAGTCTCCAGTTCGGCCAGCGCCTTCTTGATCTCGGCCTCGGTCCTGATGATGCCGACCAGGCTGCTCATCGTGTCCTGGACCTCGGCGTGCACCGTGTAGGGGTTCTCCCCGTCGGTCCGCTCCAGCGGAGCCAGCGCCTCGGCCCGCGCGGCCTCGATTTCGCCCTCGTCGGCCACCGGCAGCTTGGGCCCGAGGCGCGACAGGTACTCGGCCGCGCCCATGCCGGACCGGCGGCCGAACACCAGCAGGTCGGACAGCGAGTTGCCGCCCAGCCGGTTCGCGCCGTGCATGCCGCCGGACACCTCGCCCGCGGCGAACAGGCCAGGCACGGACGACTCGCCCGTGTCCGCGTCAACCTCGACGCCGCCCATCACGTAGTGCTGGGCCGGGCCGACCTCCATGGGCTCCTTGGTGATGTCGACGTCGGCCAGCTCCTTGAACTGGTGGTACATCGACGGCAGCCGCCGCTTGATCTCCTCGGCCGGCAGCCGGGAGGCGATGTCGAGGAACACGCCGCCGTGCGGGGAGCCGCGCCCGGCCTTGACCTCGGCGTTGTTGGCCCGCGCCACCTCGTCGCGCGGCAGCAGTTCCGGCGGCCGCCGGTTGTTGTCGGGGTCGGAGTACCAGCGGTCGGCTTCCTCCTCGGTCTCGGCGT
>JASIBJ010000788.1 GCA_030045215.1 Streptosporangiaceae bacterium
TCATCGGTGCCGCCGGCGATGGCACGGGCGTCTACGGCTCCACCATCGGCGACGGTCAGTTAGGGGTGCAGGGCAACGACAGCAGCGCCGACGGCGGCTACGGCGTAGCCGGTATCTCTTTCAACGGCACCGGCGTCTTCGGCAACACGACGGGTGACGGTCAGCCGGCGGTGGTCGGCTACGACGAAAGCCTCGGCGGAGGCTTAGGCGTATACGCCTTCTCCGGCAACGGCACCGGCGTCTACGCCACCACCACCGCCGAGACTCCTCAGGCTGCGGTGTACGCGTACGACGAGAGCGCCGGCGGCGGCGACGGAGTAATCGCTATCTCCGAAAACGGCGCCGGCGTGTATGCCAGCGGAGCCGTCGGCTTCGGCGTATTGGGCATGTGCGACGACGGCATTGGCGTCTGGGGCTTCTCTTCTACCGGCCCTGGTGTCTGGGCCTCCTCTGCTACCGGCACTGCCCTGTTTGCTGGCGGGGATGCCGTTGTCTTAGGCAGTCTGACTAAGGCTGGGGGAGGGTTCCGGATTGATCATCCGCTGGACCCGGCCGGTAAGTACCTGAGCCACTCCTTCGTGGAGTCGCCGGACATGAAGAACGTCTATGACGGCACGACCGTCCTGGACGGCCAGGGCCGGGCCGAAGTGGTCCTGCCGGACTGGTTCGAGGCGCTGAACCGGGACTTCCGCTACCAGCTCACCGCGCTGGATGCACCCGCCCCCGGCCTGCACATCGCCAGCCGGGTCGACGGCGGCCGGTTCACCATCGCCGGCGGCGGGGCTGGTCAGCAGGTGTGCTGGCAGGTGACCGGGGTGCGCCGGGACGCGTGGGCCAACGCGCACCGGGTTCCGGTCGAGGTGGCCAAGCCGGAGGCCGACCGGGGCCGCTACCTGCACCCCGACCTGTTCCCCGGCGCGGAGCCGGTGACCGACCTGGCCCGGGCCACCACGCCCTCGCCCCGCCGGCCCGGCCCGGCGCGCCCCCGGACCCCGGCCAGGACAGAAGGGAATGGGTCACCGCATAAAACCGCGCCGACTCCGCCCAGGCACCCGCCTGGCAGGCGCCCAGGCAGCCCGCCTGGGCAGCCTGACCGGCCTGCCTGACGGACGCGGTGAACAAGGCTCGTTCCGCATCACGAGAAACGAGCCTCTGAGCGGCTTCGGGGTGGCGGATTTAAGCCCGCGACCTCTTGGTCCCGAAGCCAACTTGCGCGGTGTTCCGCGAGGATCGCGCTGGGTCTGACCTGCGACGTCCCGTCCACCGATGTCCGTTGGCGTTGCTGTCACTTCTGCTGTCAACTTGAGCGGACATCACCAGGCGCCAGGAAGGGCCGCGTTCTAGGCGCCGTCCGGCGAGAATGGATCAGTCGGGTGGCTGTTCAGGATCTCCGGCTTCTTTCGCAGACGGAGTTGTTTCGCGGCCGGCCGCGCCAGGCGGAGAGTCCGGGCGCAGCAACCCATCGGGTGACTCGTAGCGGGAAACGCCTTCCCCCCAGGACGGGGGGTAGCCGATCTCCTTGTTGAAGGAGCGGACACTATCAAGTATCCGTCGCAGCCATGCCATCAGACACCTCTTGAGCCGGGACCCGATTTCCCCCCACGCCACGCATCGTAGCAACGGCCCTGCAGAACTGGCTGTGTGCTCTCCGACGCGGGTTTGCCGATCGAGCAGAGGCCACCTATGAAGTGTCGTGGGTGGCCTCTGACCTGGGTCGGGGTGGCGGGATTTGAACCCACGACCTCTTCGTCCCGAAGCAATCCCGGTGCCTCTGGTGCGGTCTGGCTGAGGCGAGCGGATAACCCTTCACCTGCGCGAAGGCGCTGAGGTGATCGCGGTGAGCCGGCGGGCGTCGAGCCATGATGGCTACCCGTTTGGCTCCCCGCGACCCCTCGGGAGGAGGGGTCTGTATGACATCCAAGGTCGACTGCGACGACCGAGCTAGAGTCCGCGACGTTTGGCCTGCTGCCTCGACTCCCGGACACCAAGGTGCCGGCGTAGGCCGGCTGATCAGGCACATCACTGCGCTCGGTCGGAAGAATATGAGGCCTCGACACATCTAGCAGAACGTACGGGTCTCTCGGCCAGCAACAGGGATATGGTCTGCGAGACAATCGGCGACATTCGAGGTGATCAGACCGATGGCCGTCCTGCTCGGCAGCTTGCCGAGGCCCAGCCACGCGCCGCGTTTGCCACGGCAGGCGGCACAGTTTACGCGCCGTCACGCGTTGTTCGGCGTCGTCCTCCTGGCCGCGATCGCGGTCCGGGTCATCGCGATGCTGGGCTACCCCGGCCCGCTGCTGTACCCCGACACCACGGCCTACATGATGACCGCGGTGCATCTGAATGCAGGCTCGGTCCGCCCGGCCGGCTACCCGATGATGCTGTGGCTGCTCGAACCGCTGCACAGCCTCGCAGCGGTGGTCGAGATCCAGCACGCGATGGGCCTGACGGCCGGGGTGCTCGGCTACGCCCTGCTGCGGCGGCGGTTCGGGCTGCCTGGCTGGGGTGCCGCCCTCGCAATGCTCCCGGTGCTGGCGTCGGCCTACGCCATCCAGATCGAGCATTTCCTGCTCAGCGACACCCTGTTCGG
>JASIBJ010000789.1 GCA_030045215.1 Streptosporangiaceae bacterium
AGGGCGAGCTCCCTGACCCGCTCGAGCTTCCAGGCCTGGGAGGCAGGGTGATCAACCTCGAATACCGTCAGCGAGCCGAGCAGGTCCGGCCGCCGCCACGCGAACGAGTCAAGCCCCGCGCCAAGAATCACGTACTGCGTGAAGGCGCCAGCAGCCAGCCGGTCCTCGGCGCACCGGCTGCGGGCGTAGACAGCCGCGCGGGCCTCGCGACGGACCGGGCCGGGGAACAGCGGATCGAACTGGTCTCGCAGCTGCTGCCATACCGGGCCGACAAGCACCAGGGCCAGCACATCGTCCAGTACCCACGGCGACGCCGTCTCCAGGCGAAACAATCCACGCGACACGGCCGCAAACATCGCCGTCCGGCTCGGCGCGCTTTCCATGCATTCCTCCTCGCCGACCAGAACCCAGCATGCTGGCCACGCGCGCCCACTCTGGCACTTCACAGGATGCGCCTGAAGCGCCCTGACGGCTATAGCCAGATCGCCTGGCCGCCACGATCTGCTCGCCATCGGGATCCTCCAAAGTGCCGGGACACCAGCATCACAGCCGTCTGCACGCCACCACGCCCGGGACGCCACCAGGACCCTCGAGACCCTCCGACTCGAATCGGCATGAATAAAACGGACATAACGTCACTATGCCGAGGCCTTGGGCGATCCAGCGGGCAGAAATCGCAGCCGTCGCCTTTAACGCCATGGCTCAGCCGGCGCCGGGTTCCTTGCCAGAGACGCGGGAGCACCTGACCGGAACCGTTGCCCGGAGAGGACAGGACAAGCCTTTCAGCGTTGCCGACGAGATCAAGCCGCTCGCAGACCTGCGCGATGCCCAGCCCAGTCCATGCCAGAGGAGACTAGGTCTCGGAATTTCAGGAAGGCTTCACGCAATGGAATGCCCGGATCACGACCAGTTACGTTAAGGAAGCCTGGATCGGAAGGGAGCACCGAACGGGACGCCTTTGGTCGCGTGTACGTCATGGCGCAAACCCTGGCTCAGGTCAAATTTGCGCGCAAGGCGCAAGTAGCCCATCCCTCGGCTCCAAACCGCCGTGACGAGGCTGTCCCGACGCCGAACAGACCCGAACCGTCCTAGGTCTAGGCGGCTCGCCAAGCGGACCCGTGGGGTGCCCGCCCCGCTGACACCGGGCTCGGCTGTGGCAGCATGCGGGCATGGCTCCGACTATCGCTGAGATACCGTGTCCGGGCTGCGGGACGTCGAGCGAGTCTTCCGACCCGTGGGCGACGGGGTGGCGGTGCCCGCAGTGCTCCCGCGGGTATTCGCTTCGCCGGTGCTCGGCATGCCAGGCCGTCAGCCTCGTCAGCGCGCACCAGCAGCAAGGTCAGCTGTGGGCGTGCGTATGGTGCGAAGCGCAGAACAGCGGGTTCAGGATACGCAATGACCCAGCGACCGCGACGCAGGCTGACCTGACGGAAAACATCGCCACGCGCGAGCTAATCCTCGGGGCGCCCTCGGGGCGGCAAGTCGCCCCGGATACCGTGCCCGTTCTCATCGTGACGATGAACGAGATCCCCGGGTACCGGATTACCCGGGTCCACGGCGACGTGTTCGGCCTGGTCGTCCGTGCCCGCAACATCTTCAGCAACATGGGGGCGCAGCTCAGGACAGTGGCAGGTGGCGAAGTCAGCGGCTACACCAGGCTGCTAACCGACAGCCGCAATCAAGCCCGCCAGCGAATGTGGCGCGAGGCCAGGTCACGAGGCGCCAACGCCGTGGTCGCGATGCGATTTGACTGCAACGAGATCGGCGACATCATGTCCGAGGTCGCCGCCTACGGGACCGCAGTCACCGTCGAGGCCGTCGACTACTCACCGCAGTAACACCGCGAAAGCAAACTCCACCGACCGCATGCGGAAGTGCCGCACACTGACACCGGTCGGCGGCATGAGAGTAAGAGCCAGTATGGCGGGTTCGCGAAGGCTGCCGCCGTGCCGCAATGACCGGACCGGCGCGTCGACTTGCCCGCTGTGAGAGGCTCCCGACGTGACGATGCGCCAGGGCTGGGAGTCTGAGGGGCAGAACTGGGTGCAGTTCTCCCGGACCCCTGGTCATGACCGTTCGCACGTTGAGACGAACATGCCGGCCCTGCTGCACCTGCTTCCCGCACCGGGCCGGGCGACGTTGGACGTCGCTTGCGGCGAAGGCAGAGTTGCCCGGCAACTGCGGTCGCTGGGTCACCGAGTCGTCGGGATTGATGCCTCGCCGACCATTGTGCAGGCTGCTGCCGGTCACGCCGACGCAGCGCCAGTCGCGCTCGCGGATGCGACCGAGCTCCCCTTCCGGGACGGAGCCTTTGACCTCGCTGTGGCGTACATGTGCCTGCACGACATCGATGACATGCCGCACGCCATTGCCGAGATCGCGCGCGTACTCGGCCGTTGCGGCCGGCTGTGCGCTGCAATCCCCCATCCCGTCAACACGGCCGGGTCCTTCCAGGGCCGGGATCCGGACGCTCCCTTCGTGATCTCTGGCTCATATCTGCAGATCACCCCGCTTCGGATGGTGGCCGACCGCGACGGCATCCGCCTGACCTTCCACAGCGAGCACCGGCCGCTGGAGTCCTATACCCGGGCGCTGGAGGCCAGCGGGCTGCTCATCGAGGCAATCAGAGAAGTCAGACCGCCAGATCGTCCTGACCGATACGCCGCTGACAGCCGCTGGCAGCGTATTCCGCTATTCCTGCATTTGCTAGCGATCAAACCATGAGCAAATCAGCGGCTATGGGCGGATGCGAGAGCAGGTTAGCCTGAGCCGCTTTCGGGCGCAGCTTCGAACACGCCGTTGTCCGCGACGGCGTGCCGCATGCGCACGCCGGGCACCTGATGAACAACGGTCTGGAGCCGACTCGCCAACTCGGGTCAGCCTTAAGACGGTTACCCTCAACGGGGCCGCACGGCGGAGTTCACGCTCACAAGCTAGCTCCGAGCGGCCAGGCGAAAGGATCGGCGACTTGCGGCATGAGCGCGCGTTCGCTTAAGCCGCACCGGCTAGGTTGACGGTGTCGGGTTCGTGCCCACGTCACCCGTTCCGGCGGTAGCTATCAGGGCGGCGTACGGCCTGCACTCAGTCAGTCTGCCCGGTCCAGGCCGCCCCGGACGAGGGCAGCTGCCTGGTCAAGCTCGGCCCGGCCGATGATTGCTGACCCGCGCTCGATCCGGAACCCGTCGCCCGGTGTCCTCGGCAGCACGTGCAGGTGGACATGCATGACTTGCTGCCCGGCGATCTCGCCGTCGGCGACGAAGAGGTTGACTCCCTGGCATGGCAGACCTGAGCGTCGGATGGCTCCTGCCAGCCGCTGCCCCACGGCGAACATCGCCGCGCCAAGCCGCTTGTCCAGGTCGGCTAGGCGTGCAGCGTGGGCACGTGGCACTACCAGCAGATGGCCTGCATTGATCGGGTGCAGGTCCATAAAGGCGATGATCGCGGCATCGGAGTGAACCACGCTGGCCGGTTCCCGGCCGGCCACGATCTCGCAGAAGACGCACGTCGCTCGCAGTGATTCGTCAGCAGGCACGGCTCTCATTATCCGCGCCCGCCGTGGTGCGCTGTCCAGGGCTGGTGCCTGGCGTGCGGCCGAGCCACCTGAAGTTCGTCGTGGTTCTTCCTCCGATCCTCAACGAGCATGCGGTGGGCCGCGAGGCTACATCCCCGGACGGGAACGCGCGCACCACGCGACGGGAGTCCAGCCAGTGCGGCAGGAAGATCCAGAAGGCCAGGCGCCTGTGGCCGCGGACGACCGCGCGGCCGGCCCCGGTAAGGCCATCAAATGCCTCCAACCTCCTCCGGGGCAGGAGCGTCTTCTGTGATATAGCTCCCAAAAATCGGACATGACCTAAAGAGGCTCTCATGGAGTGCATGTTGTTGAGGAAGGTTGCTGGTGTTACCGCATTGCTTGGCGCTGGCCTGGCGCCGGTTGCGAGCCTTGGGATCACCCCGGCAGCGAATGCCGCGACCCGGCCGGCCAGGTCGACGGACTGGCACGTGGTTGACACGATCAGGACCAGTCCCGGCCACCCGTCGTACCTTGGCGCGATCGTCGCGACCGGCAAGACCAGTGGATATGTCTTCCAGTGGGCGGGTGGGTCCTCGTACCCGGCCGCCTATGAGCGCATCGGCACAACCACGTGGAAAGAGGTTTCGTTCCCCGGCGAGAGCGGGGAGCGCGTTGTCACCGCGGGCGCGACCTCGCCGACGGACGTGTGGGCGTTCTCAGGCCTGGCCAACCAGGGCTCGCGAGTGTTCCATCTGGTCAAGGGCAAGTGGACGGTCGTCAAGACGTTCCGCCTCCCGATCACCTCGGCCACCGTGCTGAGCAGCAAGGACGTGTGGGTGTTCGGCACGGCCGATGACTCCGGCACGGCCAGGCTCGGCGTGTACCACTACAACGGCCACACCTGGACGCGGGTCTCCAGCGCCCTGGGTGACGGGTATGCGGTCTCCGACCGGGACGTCTGGGCATCCACCGGCGCCAGCGTCGCGAACTACAACGGAAAGAAGTGGATGGCCACCAGCCTCGCGAGACTGCTGCCCAACGACAAGAACGTCAAGCTGGCGGACGGCATCATCGCCCTGAGCGCGAACAACGTCTACGTGCTCGAGTCCGACTTCATCGGCGACGAAACCGCCACGGTCTACGTCCTGCACTACGCCGGCCACAAGTGGTCCAAGGTTGCCGAGAACTACGGCTTCGGCACCGGGAGCCTCAGTCCCGACGGCAGGGGCGGGTTCTACTTCACGGCCTACCAGCACGACGGCGGTAGCCCGGCCCTGATGCACTACTACGACGGCAAGCTCGCGGTCGTGGCTCCGTTCACCGCCGTCTCCTCCACCCAGGTCTCGCATGTCACCCACATCCCCGGCACCACGGAGCAGCTGGTAACTGCGTTTACTTCCTCGGCGGCGAGGGCCTACGCCCAGATCCTCCAGGGCAGCTAATCGCGCAGAGCCGACGGGCGTACCACGGGACGGTGACCGGCATCCGGCCGCAAGGCCTGGCCGGTCACCGTTCCTTTCCTGGCCTTCCTTGCCGTGATGCCGGCCTGACTGCCGACCGCCGGGCCGGGCCTTCCCCGGCTTACTGCCCGCCGTGAACACGGCCACGCGGCCCGATCTGGCTGCCTGACAGAAGAACCCTGACCAGTTCCGTGCGCAGGGCTGCGGCCTGGGTTCTGGAAATCCTCGATTCGAACGTGAAACCCCGCCAGGCCGGAGAGGCCCCGCATTCAAATCCGCCGGGCGATGCCCCTGCAAGCGGGCCGTCCGCGGAAGGCGCTGACCGCGCTGCTGCACCCGTCCAGGACCGGTGCCAGCCAGCTTGTCCCACCCAACGAGCTGATCCAGCCCGATTAAGCTGCCAGCGCCGGAGCGAAAAAGTCGGTGAGCAGTTGCGTGACGCGCACTGGCTCGTCGTGATGGACCCAGTGCGAGGCGGGCAGGCGCTCAACGCGGTCCAAAGGTGGTCATTTCCGTTAGCTGTCCGAGCTCGAACGCTACAGTGCGGGAATGGCGAGTACGCACACTGTCGAGTCGACGGCGGAGACGGTACGGTCCGGGTACCTTGATCCGGCCGCGAAGCCGGTTGCTGAGGTCGCGCCAGGGGATACGGTCCGCTATCCGAATACCTGGACTCACTGGGGTAACGAGGCCGTGTTCGGCATGAGCTTCGCCGACCGCGAGCCGCTGCGGCACCGGTACCCGCACGGCCCGTATTCGATGCTGGGCCCGGTCACTGTGGCCGGTGCGGAGCCCGGCGACGCCCTCGAGGTCAGCATCACCGCGCTGCGCACGATCGGCTGGGGCTGGAATTCGTTCCCGCTGGGCGTGGGCGCGCTGCCGCACGACTTCGCCGAGCCGTATGTGCACTATTTCACCTTCGACGAGGCGCGCACGGCGGCGGTGTTCACCCACGGCATCACATTGCCGATGGCCCCGTTCCTGGGCGTGGTGGCGACCGAGCCCGCGGGCGAGGAGATTGTCAGCGCGATCGTGTCCGGCAGCTACGGCGGCAACCTGGTGCTGCGTGACCTTGGGGTCGGCAGCCATCTGTTCCTGCCGGTGGCAAAGCCTGGCGGGCGGGTGTGGATCGGTGACGTGCATGCACTGCAGGGGGACGGGGTGGTGGATCAGACCGCCATCGAGACCGCTGCCGAGAACCTGGAGATCCGCTACGACCTGCACAAGCAGGTGGCCCTGCCAGGGCCGGTCGGCGAGACGGATGCCTCCTGGATCCTGATCGGCTTTGCCGCCAGCCTCGATGACGCGCTGGTCGGCTGCCTGCGCGAGGTCATCAGCTGGCTGTCCGCGGCGGCTGGCATCACCGGGCCGGAGGCTTATGCGCTGGCGAGCATGGCGGTCAGTTTCCGGGTGACGCAGTATGCGAACCAGACCGG
>JASIBJ010000790.1 GCA_030045215.1 Streptosporangiaceae bacterium
GAAGGCGGGACGGCGGAACTGGCCCGCGTGGCCTATCTCAGGCGCAGGCTGATCGTCGCGCTGGTGTTCTTCGTTCCGCTCAGTGACCTGTCGGTACTGCTGTCGCTGTTCCCGGTGTACCGGTTCGCGGGCTGGCAATGGGTGCTGATCGCGCTCGCGGCGCCGGTCGCCGGGTGGGCGGCGTGGCCCTTCCATCAGGCCGCGCTTCGGAATGCCAGGCACGGCTTCTCCTCGATGGACACGTTGGTGTCGCTTGGCATCGTCGCCGCGTGCAGCTGGTCGGTGTATGCCATGTTCATCCTGGACCGCGGTCAGGCCAGGATCAGCGCCTGGCAGTTGCTCGTGCATGCTTCCGGCGGCGGCATCTACCTTGAGGTCGCCGCGTCGGTCACGACATTCCTGCTGGCCGGCCGGTGGTATGAGGCCCGCGCCCGGCTGCAGGCCGGCGACGCGATGCGCGAACTGGCCAGCGCCGCCGCGCGGGAGGCGTGCCTGCTGAGTGCCGACGGCAGCGAGCAGCGCGTGCTGGTCTCGCGGCTGCGCCCAGGCGACCGATTCGTCGTGCGGCCAGGAGAAGCAATCGCCGCCGACGGGACCGTCGAGTTCGGGCAGTCGGCGGTCGACACCAGCATGATGACCGGCGAGTCGGTCCCGGCTGACATCACCGTCGGCGACCTGGTCTCCGCGGGCACGGTAGCGGTAAGCGGCCGGCTCGTCGTGCGCGCCGACAGGACCGGCCAGGACACCCAGCTGGCGCATCTGATCACGTTGGTCGAGAACGCCCTGGCCGACAAGTCAGCCGTGCAGCGGCTTGCCGACCGGATCTGCGGTGTGTTCGTGCCGGCGGTGCTGGCGGCCGCCGTGGTGACGCTGGCCGGGTGGCTGGCATCGGGCGCCGCGGCGGAGCACGCGTTCAGCGCGGCGCTGGCGGTGCTGATCATCGCCTGCCCATGCGCACTCGGGCTGGCAACCCCGGCTGCGCTGGTGGTGGCGTGCGGGCGCGGTGCGCAGCTCGGGATCTTCATCAAGGGTCACACCGCGCTCGAAGCCTCCCGTGCGGTCGACACCGTGGTGCTGGACAAGACCGGCACGGTCACCACCGGCGTGATGACTGCGACCGATGTGCTGGCCGCGCCCGGTACCAGCCACGCTGAAGTACTGCGAGACCTTGGCGCGGTCGAGCACGCATCCGAACACCCGATCGCCGCGGCGATCAGCTCGCTGGCCGTCGCCGAAGTCGGCGTGCTGCCGGCCGTGTCCGGCTTCCGGGCGCTCCCCGGCCTGGGCGCCACCGGCTTCGTCGAGGGCCGGGAGATCCTCGTCGGCCGGGCAGCGTTGCTCGCCGACCATGGCGTCGCGATCCCGCCGCCCCTGGCCGAGGAATGCGACCGCTGGGAGCAATCGGGCCGCACCGTAGTGCTGGCGAGCCGAGATGGGCGAGCCGTCGGGGCCGTCGCGGTGGCCGACACCGTCAAGCCGTCGGCGGCCGCCGCCGTCGCATCCTTGCGCCGGCTTGGACTGCACACCGTCCTGCTGACCGGAGACAGCCAGGCGACCGCGCAGGCGGTGGCGTCGCAGATCGGGGTGGACGAGGTCATCGCCGGAGCCCTGCCCGATCGCAAGGCCGCCGTCATCATGGAGCTGCGGGACAACGGGCGGCGGGTGGCAATGGCCGGCGATGGCGTCAACGACGGGCCCGCGCTCGCGGCCGCCGACCTCGGCCTGGCCCTGGGATCGGGCACCGATGTGGCCATCAGTGCGGCGGACATAATCTTGCTACGCGATGACCTGGGCGTGCTGCCGGAGGCCATCCAGCTCGCCCGCGCCACCCTGACCACCATCCGGCGGAACCTTGCCTGGGCATTCGGGTACAACATTGCCGCGATCCCTCTGGCCGCGGCTGGCTTCCTGAATCCGCTGATCGCCGGAGCCGCGATGGCCGCGTCGTCGGCGTTCGTTGTGGCCAGCAGCGTCCGCCTGCGGCGCTTCGGAGCCGACGCGCCGCAGGGCCGACCGCGCGCCAACTCCGATCCGATGCAGGTGCGAGGCGATGAGCCTCGGGAACAGATCCCGCGCGGTTTGCTTGACGCGCAGCGCTGATGGCGAGCGCACCGTCTCCGGGCGGAAGCCTCCTGCGTCAGGTCTGCAGCCAGGCAGCGTAGAAGATGCCGAGGCCGACGGCCACGCAGAGGCCGGAGATCAGCCAGAACCTGATCACGATCGTCGTCTCCGGCCAGCCGAGCAGCTCGAAGTGGTGCTGCAGCGGCGCCATCTTGAACACGCGGCGCCCGGTCAGCTTGTAGGAGCCGATCTGGATTACGTCGGACATCGTAATGATCACGAACAGGCCGCCCAGGATAATCAGCAGCAGCTGCGTCTTAGTGCAGATGGCCAGGCCGGCCAGCGCCCCGCCCAGGGCCAAGGACCCGGTGTCGCCCATGATGATCTTGGCCGGCGGCGCGTTCCACCACAGGAAGCCAAAACAGCCGCCGAGGATGGCGGACGCGACGACAGCCAGGTCGAGTGGATCGCGCACCTGGTAACACTGGAGCGCCAAGAGGTCCGTGCAGTCGTTGCGCTCCTGCCAGAGGCCGATCAGCACGTAGGCGGCTAGCACCGCGATCGTGGCACCCGTGGCCAAGCCGTCGAGTCCGTCGGTCAGGTTCACCGCGTTGGAGGTGCCGACGACCACGATGACCACCCAGATGACGAAGGGCAGCGTGCCGATGGCGGGGCCGAAGTCCCGCAGGAACGACAGGTGCGCGTCTGCGGGCGTCAGGTCGAATCGGTCAGGGTGCTGCAGCACCTCCACCGCGAACACGGCCGCGACCACGACCTGGCCAGCCACCTTCGCCCTGCCCCTCAGCCCGAGGCTTGTCTGCCGGAAGATCTTGAGAAAGTCATCGATGAACCCGACCAGGGCCAGGCCCGTCATCATCACCAGCACCAGCACGCCCGAGGCCGTGATCGGATCGTCAGTAGCCGCGTGCCCGACTATGTAGCCAATCAGCGACGCGATCACGAACACCGCACCGCCCATGGTCGGTGTGCCGCGCTTGGTCTCGTGGGACTTGGGGCCCTCAACCCTGATCGGCTGACCGTAGCCTCCGCGCCGCATCAGCCTGATGAACACCGGCGTCCCGAGCAGCGCAGTGATCAGCGCCACCGCGCCGGTTAGGATGATCGTCTTCAAAGGCCGGCCCCGCCATCGACGAACCTGGTCGGAGCGACCATCCACGGGCTGAACGGACGCGTAGCGAGCACCGCGCCGATCTCTGCCGAGAGGGCCCAACCTCCGGCCCCGTGCCCCGAGGCCGTGACCTCAGGCGCAGCGGGCTCGCGATCACATACCCGCGGCACGGTCAGACGCCGTCTCCAGTTGCCCAATTTTATACCTATAGAACATATTTTATTCGCTTCTAGCTAACCACGGGCCCGGGCCGCTCGCTTCGCTCAGCTGACCCACGCAGGCGCTGACCCACGCAGGCGCTGACCCACGCAGGCCAGGAGACGATGCAGTTAGAGTGCCACAAGCCTGCACCCGCCCCGGCACGGCAGGCGACGGCTCGCGTACCCAGTCCGGGCGCCCTTTGGCGGCCCAACGGGAGTCAGGCCGTAACCGCGCCGGCGCCGCCCGCGCCGGCCAACTCGCCGACCGCGAACGCGGCCGCCAGCCCGTCAAGCTCGGCCCGCCAGTACCTGTGCACGTTGATCCTGGTTGGCCTGGATGCCCCGGGGAACTCCACGTAGAACCGGCTCCAGACCGCGCCGCGCTTGTATCGCGATGCCGGGAAGGACTCCCGCGGGAAGGCCACGACGACGTCGCCGGGCCGGTTGGTGAAGCGGTTCGCCGAGTTCACGACCACGTGACTCTCGGTCAGCGTGAAGAAGTAGAAGCGCCGGGTGAGGGCCACGATCAGGCCGAGGAATGGCACCTCGTCGAACAGCGCGTTGAGCCATGGGCTCGGCCCGGTCTCGCCGTGAACGCACGCGATGAAATTCTCGCCCGCGGGTGCCATCGCCCGGAGCTTTTCGATGACCTGAGCCTTCTGCTTCGCTCGGCGGATCGCCATGTCCAGCTCCCTGGTAGGCGCGAGCGCGAGGCGCCCGCTGCACGGTGAAATCGTGCTGACCGTACCAGGTTGGAGGTATATATCAGGTCACTTCCCCGCGAACCGCCGAGCAGCGTCTTCCTAGTCTCGGGGCCGGGCCATGGACCGCTGCCGTTCGTCACCGGGATTGCCGGAGTTCGCGACGAGAACTCCGAAGGACGGCCGGGCGCGGGTCCGACGCCAGCGAGCCGAGGCGCCCGGTTCGGGCTGGCTAGCCGGGGATCTTCTCTCCCGACGTCAGCGCCGCCTGCAGCAGGTTCTGGGCACCATCCGCGGCAGCGCGGGCGAGAATGGCGTGCGTGTGGGCGCCGTCGAGATCACCCAAGCCAATGCAACTAACGGCCACTCGGGCGTCATGCGCCGCCATCTCTAACTGCCGGGCGGCCTCGCCGAAATCGATCTGGCCGCCGCGCTGGTCCGGGCTATCCACGGTGTCCGTCCTCCTCCTCGCCGCCAGTCCGGGCGGAGCCGGACTGGTCCGGATAGCCGCCCCCACCGGCAGGCGCTGCCTTTCGCGGGCGCGGGGCGGCTATCCGGCACCTTGTTGTTACCCTTCGGCTCGCCGGGCATGCCAATCCGGCGCTAACTCCGGCGCCGATTGCGGCCGCCATTCTGATTGCCTGCCGGGACCGAACGCAATGTTGTATGCGATTGCAAGCCACTAGAGAACAAACAGACTGCCGGGCTGACACCGGCCGGATCCGGACCCTACCGGCTACCCAGCGGTCGGCGCCTGGGCGACGAGCAGCCCGTCCATCAGCAACGAGAACATCCGGTCGGCCTGACCGGGATCGCCGCCCGGAGCGTCGGCCGCCATGATCAGCGCGTGGGTCAACCGGAGCAGGTCGGCGCTCTGCACATCCGGCCGGACCACCCCGGCCTCCTGGGCCCGCGCCAGCAGCACCTCGGTGCAGCCGCGCAGTACCTTGCTGCACGCCGACAGCAACTCCGACTGCTTGCCCAGCGTGGCCATCAAGGCCGCGCTCATGCTCCGCTTGGTGCGGCCGAACGCCGCGAACGCCCGCATCCACTCCGCCAGCGCCTCGGCCGGCGATTCGTGGACCAGCAACTTGCCCGCGAGCACCTCCAGGCCGTCGACCTGATCCTTGTAGACCGCCTCGAGCAGCGCCTGCCTGGCCGGGAAGTGTCGGTACAGCGTCCCGATGCCGACGCCAGCGCGGCGGGCGATCTCCTCCAAGGAGACGTCATCGGCCCCGCGTTCGGCGAACGCCTCGGTTGCCGCCGCAAGCAGCAACTCATAGTTGCGCCGCGCATCGGCCCGCTTGGGCCCTGCGGACGCCCGGGTCGCGTTCATCACTGCTCCATCACCAGACTTGCGAAGCGGAGGCATCCTCCGTATAGTATTTACCGGAGGGATCCTCCGAATAAGCATAGCTCCTAAAGGCCAGCGTGACCAGGGGATGGCCGCGCCAGGGCCTCTGATCCGCACGCCTTCCGATGGAGGAACTTTGTCGTCTCCCACTGTCCGCCAGCCGCCGGCTCCTGGCCGCGACCCCGTCCTAGCCACCACCGCCATCCAGGCCGACGAGATAAGCCACGCCGTCCCGGCAAACCAGGAGAACACCACCAGCCTGCCCGTCGAGGCGAGCCAGGAAGTCGGGACTAGCCCGGTGAACACGGCGAACCGGGCGAACGGGAAGGCGCGGCTTCCCCGCGACCGGCGCAACATCACCCTGGCCGTTGTCCTTTGCGCGCAGCTCATGATCGTTCTCGACCTGACCGTCGTGAACGTGGCCCTGCCGTCGATGGCGACCGGCCTGCACCTGTCTGCCACCGGCCTGTCCTGGGTGCTCAACGCCTACACCCTCACCTTCGGTGGCCTGCTATTGCTTGGCGGCCGGGCCGGCGACGTCTTCGGGCGCCGGAACGTCTTCATGGCTGGCTTGGCCCTGTTTACGCTCGCGTCACTGACAGGCGGGCTAGCGACCTCGCCCGCCATGCTGCTAGCCGCCCGGGCCGTGCAGGGAGTCGGCGGCGCGATCGCGTCGCCCGCCGTGCTCGCCACGATCGTGTCCAGCTTCCCCGAGGGCCGGGAGCGAATCCGCGCGCTCGGCGCGTTCACGGCCGTCGCCATGGGCGGCGCCTCGCTCGGCCTGGTCATCGGCGGGATGCTCACCCAGTGGGCCTCGTGGCGCTGGGTCTTCTTTGTCAACGTGCCAGTGGGCGCCGTCGTCATTGCAGTGACGCCACGACTGCTCGCCCGGTCGCACCGCCTGGCCGTCAAGCTGGACGTGGCCGGAGCGTTCACCTCGACCGCGGGGATGTCGGCGCTCGTCTACGCCTTCATCAACGCTGCCTCCGATGGCTGGGCGAACGCCACGACGATCGGGGCCTTCACCGCCGCCGTCGTCCTGCTCGGCCTGTTCGGCGTCATCGAGACCAGGGCAGCCGAGCCGATCACACCGCTGTGGCTGCTGCGCGACCGGAGCCGTGCCGCCTCCTACGTGGCCCGGCTGCTTCTGGTCGGTGGCATGTTCGGGATGTTCTTCTTCCTGACTCAGTTCGTCCAGGACGTGCTCGGCTTCACCCCGCTGCAGGCCGGCCTGGCGTTCGTGCCGATGACGGCCGCGCTGCTGGCGATGTCCCGCCTGGCGCCCCGGCTGGTCCCCAGGTTCGGCGGCAAGCCGCTGCTCGTGGGCGGTCTGATACCGGTCGTCGTCGGCATGGCCTGGCTGTCGCAGGTTACGCCGGGAACGACCTACTTCCCGGGCATCCTGATCCCGATGCTGCTGCTCGGAACCGGCATGGGCTTCGCGTTCGTGCCGCTCACCATGGCATCGCTGGCGGGCGTGCCGCCACAGGACTCGGGAGCGGCCGCGTCCATGGTGAACGTCATGCAGCAGGTCGGGGGCGCGCTCGGGCTAGCCATCCTGGTGACGATCTACGGCAGCGCCCGCCGGGCCGCGGCCAGTCACCCGCTGCCGGGCGCGAGCGCGCTGGAGCAGGCCAGGCACGTCCTCGTGCACGGCATGGCGACCTCGTTCGCCTCGGCGTCGATCTTCGACGCGATCGCGCTGCTGGTGGTCATCGTCGCGATCCGGATGGTCAGGCCGGGCGCTCCGGCCGTCCAGCCAGCCACTGAATGAACGCCGAGTATCAGGGGAACGAGGGGTCACCGCCACCACTCGGGTGGCGGCGGCCCCTCTCGTCCGTGGCCATTAATCCCGCGCATAGGGCGGTCTGGCGCCCAACTCGCTCGGCTAGCTGACGGCCCTCAGCCCAGACGCTGATCCGATCCGCTTCCCCAAATACGATGAGAGGACCACCCGCAGGCCCGAGGATGTGCCCCCGATGCCCGACTTCAGCTATACCGATCTTCTGCCCACCGGACCTGACAGCACCGAGTACCGGCTGCTGTCCAGCGAAGGAATTCGCGTTACCAGCGCGCTCGGCCAGGACTTCCTGCAGGTCGAGCCCGAGCTGCTGACTCAGCTGACGGCTACGGCGATGCACGACATCGCCCACCTGCTGCGGCCCGCGCACCTGCGCCAGCTCCGTTCGATCCTGGACGACCCGGAGTCGAGCGGCAACGACAAGTTCGTCGCCGGGGACCTGCTGAAGAACGCCTGCATCGCGGCCGGCGGGGTGCTGCCGATGTGCCAGGACACGGGCACCGCGATCGTGATGGGCAAGCGCGGCCAGCAGGTGCTGACCGACGGTCGTGACGACGAGCACATCGCGCGCGGAGTCTACGACGCCTACACGAACCTGAACCTGCGCTACTCCCAGCTCGCGCCGATCTCGATGTGGGAGGAGCGCAATACCGGCAGCAACCTGCCGGCCCAGATCGAGATCTACGCCACGGGCGGCGACGAGTACAAGTTCCTGTTCATGGCCAAGGGCGGCGGGTCGGCGAACAAGTCGTACCTGTACCAGGAGACCAAGGCCGTGCTGAATCCGGCCCGCATGGCGGCTTTTCTCCAGGAGAAGGTCACGTCCCTGGGCACCGCGGCCTGCCCGCCTTATCACCTGGCGATCGTGGTCGGCGGGACGAGCGCCGAGTACGCGCTGAAGACGGCGAAGTACGCCTCCGCGAAGTACCTCGACACGCTCCCGACCTCCGGCTCGATGGATGCGCACGGCTTCCGCGACGTCGAACTCGAGCAGCAGGTCCTGGACATCACCCGCCGGGCGGGCATCGGCGCGCAGTTCGGCGGCAAGTACTTCTGCCACGATGTGCGGGTGATCAGGCTGCCGCGCCACGGCGCGTCCTGCCCGGTCGCGATCGCGGTGTCCTGTTCGGCGGACCGGCAGGCGACGGCCAAGATCAATAGGAACGGGGTCTTCCTCGAACAACTCGAGACTGACCCCGCGCGGTATCTG
>JASIBJ010000791.1 GCA_030045215.1 Streptosporangiaceae bacterium
GCTCGCGCAGCCAGTGGACGCCCACGCCGATCTCGGCCAGGGCGTGGTCGAGCAGGAAGTGGGCCTCGTTTCCGCGGAACCTGCTGTTCCAGCCCAGGAACCCGAAGCCGCGGCGGGCGAGCGGCTCGGCCAGGTAGTGCTCGGAGAAGTCGACGTTGTAGTGCGTCGCGATGAACGCGGTCGCAGGACGGGACCCGGCCGGCCGGTGATAGATGCCCTGGCACGGGTGCCCGCCGGCGCCTGCCCGGCCGATCACCGGCGAGGGCAGGCCGACGAACTCGCGCTCGGTGTCGGCCATGGCTGCTCCGTTCTGGCGCGCAAATAGAACCGAGTCTAAATTTGTAGTGCGTCGTGAGGAGAAGTCATGCAGTGGCGGAACGAGGAATTCGACCTGGGCGGCGTTAACCACCTGGCGCTGGTCTGCTCCGACATGAAGCGGACGGTGGAGTTCTACACCCAGGTCCTGGGCATGCGGCTGATCAAGACGATCGAGCTGCCAGCCGGCTCGGGACAGCACTTCTTCTTCGACATGGGCGGCGGCAACGCGCTCGCGTTCTTCTGGTTCCCTGACGCCCCCGATCCAGTGCCCGGCGTCTCGGCGCCCGTCACCGTGCCGGGCATCGGCGACTGGACCAGCGCGGTCGGCTCGATGAACCACGTCGCGTTCAGCGTGCCCGAGGAGAAGTTCCTCGAGTACCGGGACAAGCTCAAGGCCAAGGGCGTGCGGGTCAGCCCGATCCTCGACCACGACGACAGCATCCTGGGCGTGGCCCGCGAACTGCACCCCGGCGTCTTCGTGCGGTCGTTTTACTTCCAGGACCCTGACGGGATCCTGCTGGAGTTCGCGTGCTGGCGGCGGGTCATGGGCCAGCCCGGCGACGTGCGGCACGAGCCGAAGACGGCGGCCGACCGCACCGGCGTGCCGGTCTGACGGCGATCCGCCGCTTAGCGAGCCGCACGCAAGGTGTCATCCCAGGTCTTCCGCGCGCGGCGCTCGCCTTCGGTCTGCCCGGCGTTGTGCTGGTCGTCGCCGACGAGATATCGCAGCAGGCCGTCGTCGTGGATCTGGTACTCCTGCCCGATGACTCGCAGCACTCCGCTGGAGTGGCAGCACTCAAGGAAGCTCAGCAGCCGGAGCGGGACCTTCTTCTTGGCGGCGAGCCGGCAGACCGCCAGAAGGTAGAGCGGCCACTCCGATCCGAGCAGGGCGAGGGACAGGCCGACGATGAACCAGGCCACGAGGTCGACGCCGGTATAGGAGAACGGCACCGGCGAGTGGTGGTACTGCAGCGACACGCTTACGCCGAAGGCGAAGGCGAAGGTGGCGCCGAGCAGGATGGCGGCGACGAGCGTGCCGGCCAGGTCCTGTTCTGCGGCCTGCCTCGGGGTCGCCGCCGGCCGCGACCGGATCCAGGCGCGGAGCCAGGCGAATATCCAGCACCCGACGCCGAAGCACAGACCGGTACCGACACCGATCGCCAGCGCCGGGCCGAGAGGCGGCGGGTGCGGGCCCTGGTGCTTAAGCAGCTCCGAGCCGCCCCACAGCAGGCCGAACGCCACGCCGACGACGACCGCAAGCACGAACTCGCGCGTGCCCGGCCGCGCTACCAAGCCCCGGTCCGCCGCTCGCGTCGCCCGCGGCGGCCTGGGAACGCCGGCCAGGAAGTACGCGATCACGATGAGGATGGCGTTATTCAGCCCGTCCCACAGCCCGACCCTGGACCCGACCTGGAACCCGTGTTTGTTCTCCAGCGCTTGCCGCAGCCCGATCAGCACTCCGAAGGCGCAGAAAACCACGAGCCATGTCAGCAGGACACGCCACCATCGCCTGCCGCGCTGATCGGAGATCCGGGTTCGCAGCCATCCGGCCTCGGGGCGGACGGGGCGAGGGCGGTTGTCTGGCCGCCACTGCCCGCCGCCGAGGATTACGCCCGCGGCCAGGACCATCACCGCGTAGCCGCCGGCCGTCATGAGCGAGTACTGCCAGCCCCGGTCGTACCTGAACTCGAGCGTCGTCACCACGAACGCGAGCGCGGCGATGATCAGGGATCGCTGCACCGACTGCCACTGCCGCAGCTTCCCGACGCCCCGATAGAGGTTCCACCACGTGATCCTGCTGTTCCCTTGATCCTTCCTCGGGTCGTCATCGCTGCGCTTCGCCTGGTCGCTGGTGGTCTCGCGGTGGTAGTCCCCGGTCAGGTCGGTCGCCCTGTCCCAGGGGTCGCGCAGGTCCAGCCTGGCCAGGCTGCGGAGCCACTTCTCCGCGGCGCCCGGTGCGGCATAGCGGGGATGCGACCGGGCCCAGGGCGCGCGGTTGTTCATCGTCGCCGGAACGAGATGCGGGACGAGGAGCTCCTCGGCATCCTCGGGCTTGGGCGCGGCCGCGAGCTGATCCGCAGTCTTCTGCGTGGCGATGTCGGGATCGCGGCAGGCGATGCTCGCCAGGAACAGCGTCCTGGGCTCGGTCAGGTGCCTGACCAGCGCCGGGTTGGGCGCGCGGTCGGCCGGCTGCGCGGCCGGTTCGGAGAAGCGCATGACGTCGGCGAGGAACTGCCGGGCATCGTCGGCGTCGAGGGCCGTCGGGGCGACGATGTCGTAGCCGTCAATGCCGTCGAACGTGCCAGTCCGGCAGGTGATGATGACGTGGTCAAGTGACAGGAGCTGGCGGTCGTAAGGCACAGCCGCCCGGACCTCCGGCGGGAGCGCATCGACGCCGTCGATGACTGGCAGTATCTGCCTCTGATCGACCAGGCTGTCGATCGCCGTCGGGCCGTAGGAGGTCGTGTCGGTCAGCTCCGGGTACGCGTTGGCGATGCTCCGCTTGATCCAGTCGCCGAGCCGTTCCGCCCGCGGATCCCAGGACCAGGCAGGCAGGAACACCGGCACCGGGTCTCCCGGTGTCAGGTCCCGCAGCAGCTCGTTCATGAGCAGCCGCGCGAGGACGGACTTCCCTGAGCCGGCCGGGCCGCGGATGACGAGGCGATACGGCGACCTCTGGCGGAACTGTCCGGCGAGCCCCCGGACGTCCGACCCGCTCCGCGATCGTCGCTGCCCGCCATTTGACCCCGGCCTCGGCTCCGGTATCAGGGCTCTGATGCTCTGTTCGCTCGCGTCGCGCTGGGCCCCGTCGCCCGCGTCGGGCTGGCCGGTGCGCCAGGCGCCCTCAACGGCCTGAACGCCGACGTTCAGCAGTCTGGGCCAGGCCGGCTCTGGTCCACCGCGCGACCATTCCCGGCCACGGCCGCAGAGTGCCTTCCTGGCCGCATCCAGCTGGTCGGGGGTCGACCGTCCTGACTGCGGACCGAAAAACTGCTGGACCGCCCATCCGGCACCCGCGATGACTGGCGGAACACCGAACTGTAAGACGCTCGACCGATAGTGATTCCAGATGTCCTGGGTCCTGAGCGGTTCTTCCAGCCAGAACAGTGCTATCACTCCGGCGACGACAACGACAGCCACGCCCAGCCCAAATACGAGCTTTGATTGCGATCGCAAGGTCCCCACCCTGTATGCCGGAGATGTTCAGCCGACTGATCGCGATTGTACGTGGATCGTCATCGGAATGCACTGCTACGTCTCGGCGATCTGGTGCGCCCCCAACGCGGCCACATCCCCGGCCTCGCGGCGGCAATAACCGTCCTGCGCGGTTAGAGCCAGCTGAGCCGCGCGCTGCTCGCCTCGCCGTCAGGAGCGGCGCCAAGTTCGCCCGCCTTGACCTTGTCCAGCATGGCGCTGACCGCCCGCTGCACCTCGGGCACGCTGGCCCGCAGCTTGTCCGCGTCGGCTGTGAGTTCCGCATCCACATCGAAGCCCGCGCCTGCCAGCAGCCCCTCGAGGTCGGCGAGCTTGCCGCCGATCCAGCCGACCGGGTCGCTCGACAAGTCCCGGTCGAAGACCCGGCGGTGCGGCTCCCAGTCGCTCATCTTCGGGTGATGATGCGCGCGGTTAAGGCTGCCGGGCGGCCCGTCCGCACTCTCCAGCAGGTCAACGCGCCAGACCGGCTCGGCGATCGTGATCGGGCGGGCAGAGTAGATGGAGCCGGTCAGCTCACCCGGCGCCAGCATCCTGACCTCGAGCCGGACACCTCGTTCCGGTCCTTCCTGGCCTTTGGCCGGGTTCGGATCGATGAAGTAGATGTCGCCGAGGACGACGCCGATCCGGTCGAAGCCGAAAAGCTGCAGCATGAAATCTCCTGACCGATGCGCCTGCGAGTACCCACATCCTCGCCGTTGGCCGTCGGCGATGCTAGTGCTGCGTCCCGTGACGACGTTGCGCGGGAGGCTAGCGGGGATCGGGCCGGTCGATGTTCCAGTGCCGGACCACGCTCGCGATCCACGAGCGCTCGTTGCTGTCCGGGTTGATCCTGGGTACGAGCGTGAACCGGCTGATGGCACGCTGGCCGCCCTCATGATCCCCGTACATCACGTCGATGGTCAGCAGTTCTCCGGACCTGACTGCGGCGATCGCGTCCGCGTACTGAGGATCGTTGTCGGGCTCCCGGAACGCCGCCTGCCAGAAGCCGATGTCGTTCGGCGCGATCAGGATGTCACGCATGTGCGGGTGGAAGTCGTCGAGCGGCGGATGACCATCGCTCGGCTGTCGCCCGGCCATGAACCGCCACCCGTGCAATACGCCGATCCCGCGGCCGGCGTTGCGCAGCGAGATGGCCAGGTACACGTTCCCGCCCTCGACCTCGGCCGCGCCCCGGCCGCCCTGCACGTACTCGATCTTGCCATCTCCGTAGAGGATTTTCTGCGGGGCATCGTCCAGCCGTGAGGGCACGAGCAGCGGCCGCAGGCCGACCAGCAGGGCCTGCTCCGCGACTCGGGCCGCGCGGTTGGCCGACCGGACCGCGCTGAAGGTCGCGAAAGCCAGGACGAGCGTGCCAGCGGCTGTCGCGAGGTCCGCGTAGCTCGCTAGGTTGGTATTCACGGCTGAACCGTACCCGAGGCCGCGCTGCCGTTACTCAGGTACCGAACCGGATCTGGCGGAGGATATCCGGCGCTGCTAGCCTGGTTAACTCCTGATTAACGGCAGATGTCTACTACTGGATAGTTCGGCATTGCCCCAATAACGGGGACAGATGAGGTCATGTAGTGCGTAACGGCTCCACCGAGCTCGTGCTCGACAGCGATCCTGGAGCCAGGCCGGATGTCGCCCGCGCTGTGTCCGACGGCACCGGCAGCACGTTCTCGCTTTCCGATGACGGGCCGGCGCGGCGAGTGCGCCGCACCTGGCTGGACACGTTCGACTGGCGGCTCTACCGAGCCGGGCTCGCACTCGAGCAGGTGGCTGCCTCCGGCCGGACCGAGTTGGTGCTGACCGGCCGTGATGGCGAACGCCTGGCCGCTACACAGACCGGCTCGGCCAATGGCAGCAGAGGGCAGGGGCGCTGGCCGGCCTTGCTCGGCGCGCTGCCGCCTGGCCCGCTGCGCGAGCTGCTGGAGCCGGTCGTGGGCGTGCGCGCGCTGGCGCCCGTCGCCAGGGCGACAAGCCAGGTGCGGGAGCAGCGTGTGCTGAACGCCGACGCCAAGACGGTCGCACGGCTCGCGATCGACCAGATGTCGGTCACGTATCCGGGCAGGGCGCAGGCGGCGCCGCGGCTGGCTGTGTCCGCGGTCCGC
>JASIBJ010000082.1 GCA_030045215.1 Streptosporangiaceae bacterium
ATGAAGGCTTCGTTGACGTCACCCTGGCTGGTCGCCCCGTCGCCGAAGTAGGCGATGACGGCCTCGCCGTCCTCGCCGAGGAGCCCGTCGCGCTGGATGCCCATCGCGTAGCCGGTGGCGTGCAGCGTCTGGCTGCCGATCACGATCGTGTACAGGTGGAAGTTGTGGGCCTTCGGGTCCCAGCCGCCGTGACTGACACCGCGGAACAGCTCGAGCAGCTTCATCGGGTCCAGGCCGCGGCACCAAGCCACGCCGTGCTCCCGGTAGGTCGGGAAGGCCATGTCCCGCGGCTGGAGCGCACGGCCCGAGCCAACCTGCGCCGCTTCCTGGCCGAGCAGCGATGCCCAGATCCCGAGCTCGCCCTGGCGCTGCAGCGCAATGGCCTCGAAGTCGATCCTGCGGACGATGACGAGGTCACGGTACAGGCCCCTGACCTCCTCGGCCGAGACCTCCAGCGGGTAGTCGGGATGCTCGACTCGCTCTCCCTCGGGGGTGAGGAGCTGGATTAGCTCGTTCGAGTCGGCCTGCCGCTCTGGCTCGCGGCCAGGTGTCCGGCTGGCAGGTGCCCGCCCGGTCGGGCGGGCCGCGCGTCCGGCGTCTTTGACGGCCACGTGCCACTCCTTGCATGCTCATGCCGGTCAACGAGCGCGGCTCGAGGCCGGCCGGCCTGTCAGGTCCAAGTTGTGCTGCGACAGTACTAGCCAGGCGCCAGGCATGGTCAAGCGCTGCCCGGGCCTGGGTGCTGCGATGGTGACGCAAGTCACGAATCTGGCTACTGCGGCCCTAAAGCAAAGATTACTTCGGCCCTGCCCGCACGCGAGAGGCTCGCATCCATCCGTGAGTTTGCGGCCAGCGAACAACTATCCCGGCTCGATGGAGAATTCCTCAATGACCGGGTTCGCCAGCAGCTCGGCCGCGAGCTTCGCCATCTGGCCTTCGGCTGCAGGCTCGGTCAGTTCGAGTTCAAAGCGCTTGCCCTGCCGGACGCTGGCCACCTCGCCGAAGCCCAGGCGGCGGCACGCGCTGGCGATCGCATCACCCTGCGGGTCATGGATCTCCGGCTTGAGCATTACGTCAATGACGACCTTGGGCACAACGGCAGCGTACGTGAGGCCCCGCCGTCCGCCGGGCCACGCGTGCCATTTAGTGGCAGTCACAGTCAGATTGACATCGGCAGCACCTGCTGCCGGTGCCGGCCGCAGCCGGTGACGCGGTCGCTCCGGCTCAGTCCCGATTGCCGGGCCTGTCGATCGGGCCATAGCACACCGCTCGCGCTCCAGTTCCGAGTTTCACGCCGCCAGCGTCACCGACAGATCCGATAAATCACCATGTGCTCAAATGGCTGGGGATGTTTGTGGTCGTTCCAGCGACAACAGACATCCCCAGCCAGCGGTTCGGCGGTGGGCATCGCTGTCGCCTGCGGGGGTGGCGGGGGTGAGGACGGCGCGGATGGAGACCTGGTGCTTAACGCTGTCGTATGGGAACTGGAGGTCGAAGGCCTGGTAGAGCTGCTGCTGCAGGCAGGCCGGGGGCTTCGGTGAGGATGTCGCCCAGCAGAGGGAGGGCGTCGATATCAGGGCGTGGGCGTTCTCGGCGGCAGCGATCCGGGTGAGCCGCCTGCGGAGGGCGTCGGCCTCGTGCTGGCGGCGCGCGGCCGCGGTGTCGTCACTGGCGGGGAGGGTGGCGGCGAGCAGGAGGCGTCCCTGGCTGATGCGCAAAGGCGGTCGCTGGGCCAAGGCAGCTGCCGCGCCAGGCCTGCACTCGGCCATTGTCCGGGCCGTCAAGCCGGCCGGGTGACGTCCTGCCCGGCGACCGCCCCGTCAGGCGTGTAGCGGGCACTCAGCTGGCGTCCGGCAGGCCGGCGCAGTATCAGGATCATCGCGGCACAGACTGCAAGGTAGCCGGCGAGGACTGCCAGCTGTCCCCAGCTGACGACGGCATACTTGTAGCCGGTGAAGGCGCACCCCAGGTTTCTGGTACAGGTCCAGACCTCTGGCGCGGAAGTGTGCCAGCTCGCCACCGGGACCATCAGCGCGATGCCTGCGAGCCACAAAGTAGCCCATGCTCCACGGAGCCCGTCAGCATCGCGGAGCCGTCGGCAGCCGGCATTCAGCACTGGAATTGTCAGCACCAGCCATGCCAGCGCGCAAAAAAACGCCGCATAAAAGATGACATTGGGCTCGCCGATCCAGTCGGCGGGTACATCGCTGTAGGGATCGGGCCGATGGGCCGACACGACAAAGGTGTAGCCAGCTCCAGCAGCTCCCAGAGCGGCCCACAGGATCGATACGCACCAGGCCAGCAGGCCGCGGACCCGCAGCCCGCCGACGACCAGCGCCCTGCTGTCGCGGATCGAAGGCCACCTCCGGACGGGCGGGCTGGCCTCCAGCAGGGTGTCCAGCATCTCACCGGCCCGCTCCCGCCGGTACCAGGCGGGATAGGCGTGCAGCAGCCACCGGAAGCGCCGCTCCAACGCCGTCACGCCGGACTCGCCTGCCGGGCGGTGCCCCGTTTCTCGCGACGGCCCCGGTCCGTCACCAGGCGAGCCGCATCCGCCATCCGCAATGCCTCGGCCCGCAGTGCACCGGAACCAGACGACGTCAGTCCGTAGGAGCGCCGTGGGCGGCCGTGCACGATCTCCTCGCGCACCAGCTCCACATATCCCCCCGCGGCTAGGCGGTCCAGCGCCGTGTACAACGTCCCGGTGGCTAGCCGGACCCGGCCGCCCGACAGTTCCTCCGCGCGCTGGATGATGGCGTAGCCATGCAGCGGCTCGTCAAGCAAAGACGCCAGGATGAAGTAGGTGGGTTCCCTCATCGGGTTAGGCACCTGACCACAATAAGTAGCTAGCCGATATATAGCAAGTGCTAGAACGGGCCTACGCCGGGTCACCTGCCAGGCACCGGTCGCGCGGCCGCCCAGTTCACCTACGCCGCGTCCGCGTCCCGGCACCCGAATGGCGGTGGTCACCCGCACCCGCCCACCCCGCCATCACCACACGCGCGGTGTGGGACGCCGCCCGGCTAGCCGGCGCCGAGCACTCCACCAGCCGCGACGACCCCGGACCCAGCAACCACCCCGATGCCCGCCGCAGCTACGTGCTGCGCGGCCGCATCCGGCACCGCGAATGCAACGGCGCATGTGCGACCAGACACCATCCCCGCCCAGGCCGACCCGGCTACACCCGCTACACCTACCCCTACGACATATCGAATCCCGGCACGCCGCCGCCTGCCCCGACACCCCCGCACCGTCATCCTCCGCGAAGACCACCTGCTGGAGGTCATCCGCCAGTTCTTCGCCCAACGGATCTTCGGCCCCGACCGCGCCGCGCTGCTCGCCGCCACCCTCCCCGCCAGCGACGACACCGCGGCCGCGCGCCGCCAGGACGAGGCCGGCGCCCTCCGCACGCGGCTCACCCGGATCGACGCCGCCGAGAACGCCCACGCCCTGATAGCGACGCCCTCCCTTTGCTGGGCGACCATCCTCACCGAAGCCCCCGGCCTGCCTGCAGCAGCAGCTCTACCAGGCCTTCGACCTCCAGCTCCTATATGCGACAGCGGCAAGCACCAGGTCTCCATCCACGCCGTCCTCAGCCCCGCCACCCTCGCCGCCATCGTCAGCGACAGCGATGCCCACCGCCGAACCGCTGGCTGGGGAAGTTTGGTGTCGCTGGAACGACACCAAACCTCCCCGGCCATTCGA
>JASIBJ010000792.1 GCA_030045215.1 Streptosporangiaceae bacterium
ACATGCTGTACGCCGTCCTCGATCCGCGGGTCGCGCTCGGGAGCCGGGCGCAATGAGGCCGGGAGGAACGACGTGAGCGCGGCCGTGGTCATCACCGCATCCGCGACGCGGCCGGCCAGCCGCCGCGGCGCCTTCGGCCTGCTGCGGTCGACCGGCGTGGCCGGCATCGCGTCGGCGGTCGTCATCGGCGTGGCGACCGTGCTGGCCGTCTTCGGGCCGCTGCTGGCGCCCTACAACCCCGAGTTGCCCAACCTCGGACTGGCCTGGGTGGGTCCGGCCGGCGGGCACCTGCTCGGCTTCGACTTCGAGGGCCGGGACGTGCTGTCCCGGCTGCTGGCGGGCGCCCAGTCGTCGATGATCGGCCCGCTCGCCGTCGTCGCCGGGTCGATGACGCTCGGTGCCGTGCTCGCCGTGATCGCGGCCTGGCGGCAGGGACCGCTGGACACCGGCATCTCGGCCGGGCTCGACGTCCTGTTCGCGTTCCCCGGCATCCTGCTTGCGGTCCTCGCGGCGGCCGTGTTCGGGGCGGGCCTGACCGCGGCGGCGGTCGCGCTGTCGATCGCATACATGCCCTACGTCGCACGCGTCCTGCGCGGGGCGGCGATGAAGGAACGAGGTCAGCCCTACGTCGCCGCGCTCGAAGTGCAGGGCGCCTCCGGGACGTCGATCTGCCTGCGGCACATCGTTCCGAACATGCTGCCGCTGATCGTGGCGCAGGCGACGATCATGTTCGGCTGGGCGATGGTGGACCTGGCCGCGATCTCGTTCCTCGGACTGGGGGTGCAGCCGCCGGCGCCGAACTGGGGCGTGATGATCTCCGAGAACCAGCCGGGCATCCTCCAGGGCTATCCACTGCCGGCGCTGGCGGCCGGCGTCTGCATCGTGGGCGTCGTCATCGCGTTCAACGTGCTCGGCGAGCGGCTGTTCGAGCAGGCTCAGGCGGCGCGGCAATGATGGGCCGCCCCGCGAGTAGCCGGCGCACTAAGCCCGGACCGGCCCCCGGCCACGCCGACGCCACCGCGGCCGGGGGCCGCGGGCCGCTGCTGGCGGTTGACGGGCTGACCGTGACGCTGCCGGTGGAGGGGCAGCAGCGGGTGGTGCTGCGGGACGTTTCCCTCGAGATCCGGCCGGGCGAAGCGGTCGGCCTGGTCGGCGAGTCCGGCTCGGGCAAGTCGATGACGGCACGCGCGATCGACCGGCTGCTGCCCAGGGGCGCGCAGGTCCAGGGCCAGATCCGGTTCGAGGGCATGGACGTCTACGGGATGGCCGGCGGCCACCTGCGCAGCTACCGGAACCGGGTCGCAATGATCTTCCAGGATCCGCGCGCGCACGTGAACCCGGTCCGGCGGATCGGCGACTTCATGACCGAGGCGCTGCGGACCAACCTGGGCGTGCCGGCGGCCGAGGCACAGCGACGCGCCGCCGACATGCTCGGGCAGGTGGGCATCGAGGACGGCCTGCGGCGGCTGCGCCAGTACCCGCACGAGTTGTCCGGCGGGATGCTGCAGCGGGTCATGATCGCCGCGGCGCTGCTGACCGAGCCCGCGCTGCTGCTCGCCGACGAGCCGACGACCGCCCTGGACGTGACGACCCAGGCCGAGGTCATGGCGATCCTGGACGACCTGCGTCGCGGCTACGGGCTGGGCATGCTGTTCATCACCCACGACCTGGAGCTGGCCGCGGCGATCTGCGACCGGACTGTCGTCATGTACGCGGGCCAGGTCGTCGAGGTGCGCGAGTCGGCGCTGCTGCACAGCGACCCGCTGCATCCCTACACCGCGGCGCTGGCCGCGGCCCGGCCCGACATCGAGCAGCGGGCAAGCAGGCTGCGGGCCATCCCCGGCCGGCCGCTGTCGGCGTTCGAGGCACCGGCCGGGCAGTGCGCGTTCGCCCCGCGGTGCTCGCACGCGCAGGACGTCTGCCTGGCGGCGGTGCCGGACCTGACCGAACTCGACGGCGGCCTGTCGCGCTGCGTACGCGTGACCGAGCTGCGCGGGGAGCTGGAGGCCGCCGATGCCTGAGCATGATCGGATGCCGGCCCAAGGCGACCTGGCCACGGACCACCCGGACGCCGGAGGCAATGGCAGGTCGGCTGGAAGCGACCTCGTTCCCGTCATAGAAGTGATGGGACTACGGAAAGAGTTTGGCGCCCTCGTCGCCGTCGACGACGTCTCGTTCGCGATCCCGCCTGCCCGGTCGCTCGCGATCGTCGGCGAGTCCGGCTCGGGCAAGACCACGGTCGCGAGGATGATCACCGGCCTGGAGCGGCCGACCAGGGGCACGATCACCGCCTGCGGGCGGGACCGGTCGCGGCCGGCCAGATCGGCCCGCGACCGGCGGCGCCGGGGCAGCGAGATCCAGATCGTGTTCCAGGACCCATATACCAGCCTGGATCCGCGGCAGACCGCCGAGCAGGCCATCGACGAGGTGCTCCGGCTGCATCACGGCTGGCCGGCCGACCGCCGCCGGGCCCGCATCGATGAGCTCATCGAGCTCGTCGGGCTGGACTCGCGGCAGGCCAGGGCGCTGCCAAGGGCGCTGTCGGGCGGCCAGCGGCAGCGGGTCGCGATCGCGAGAGCGCTGGCCGCCGAGCCGCGGATCCTGATCCTGGACGAGTCGGTGGCCGCCCTCGACGTCTCGATCCAGGCCCAGGTGCTGAACCTGCTCGCCGACATCCGGGACGAGACCTCGGTCTCCTACATCCTGATCAGCCACGACCTGGCCGTCGTGCGGCAGCTCACCGACGACGCGATCGTGATGCATCGCGGGCGGCTGGTCGAGCGCGGGCCGACGGCACAGATCCTGGACGACCCGCAGGACACCTATACCCAGCGGCTGCGGGCGAGCGTACCTCGTCCGGGCTGGAAGCCGAGCCGGCGCCAGTTGGTGCCTGCTGACGAGAAAGGCGACTGAGTTGACCGACGACCTGTGCTATCTGCCTGCTGCCGAGGCGCTCCGGTTGTTCCGCGCCAGGCAGCTGTCGCCGGTGGAGCTCATGCAGGCGGTGATCGACCGGGCGGAGGCCGTCGAGCCGACGATCAACGCGTTCGCCGAGACGCACTACGAGCAGGCGCTGGCGCTGGCCAGGAAAGCTGCGGACGCCTA
>JASIBJ010000793.1 GCA_030045215.1 Streptosporangiaceae bacterium
GCCATCCCCCGCAGGAACGAGCGCCGGCGAAGGCCCGCCGAGTCGGCCGGCTTGCCGGGCTCGGCCATGCTGGCGCCCTCAGGAGGCTCAGCAGATTCAGAACTCATGCGCCATATTCCTCGGCTCGGCGATCGACGCGATAGGAGCGAGTTCCTGCAGCGCCTGGCCGCACGCCGCGTCTATGTCCTGACGCATGAGCGCGGGCAGGGCGGAGACGGGAACCCACCATCCGTCCGGAAGACGCTCTTTTTCGATGAGCGACTGCAGAAGGTCAAGCCCCGAGTAGATCTCGGGCAGCTGCGGGTCGCGCGGGGCGAGCAGCGGGTGCAGCAGCGACAGCAGGTAGCGCGTGCCCTGGATGTTGGCAAGCGTGGTGGCCAGGGTGGTACCGCTGCCGTAGTCGTCGTGGCCGGTGAGCTGGAACTCCAGCGCGTTTTCCAGGATCTCGTGGGTGCGCAGGCCGATGTCGATGAGCGGGATCTGCTGCCCTGGCCACCAGGCGAGCAGCTGATGCACGTTGGTGTTGAGGGTGTCTGCGACCGAAGTGAGTTCGGCCACTGACTGGCCGTGCCACAAGCCGTACTCCAGCCGGTAGAAGCCCGTCCACTGCGGACTGCTCGTCCCGACGGCATCCGCCCGGCCGTCGATCTCGGTGTCGTAGTTCCCGAACGCGTCGTACGCCGCCCCCAGCGTCTCGTACTGCAGGTGGGCGGTCAGCCAGTCGCGCTTGGCCGCCGTCAGGTTGCCGCCGCGCACCGCGGCGGCCAGCGTGACGGTTTCCCCGGCGAGCACCTGCAGCCCGGCTTCGGTGTAGCTCGCGTACTCCTTGGCCAGCGGGTAAAGCTCGTTGTACGTGATGGGCACTATGGCCCGAGCGCCGGCCACGTGCCCGCTCACGGTGACGGTCGGCCCGGTGACAGGGCTGAAGTCCTCCACCTCGCACAGGAACGCGTACCTGCCCGACCCGACGTCGAGCGACATCGGCGCGGTGGTGTCGGGCCCGATGTTCTGGAGTTCGTCGTACACCGCGCCGTTGGCCGGGTCGGTCAGGTCGACCTCAGCGCCGTAATCCGCCTCACTGGTGATCTCGAACGTGTGCCAGCCGGGCTTGGCCAGATGCCACGCACCGCCACACGAGCCGTCGTTAAACGAAATCGCGGTCGACGAGGAGGAACTCGCGGCCGGAGAATTGCCGCAGGCTGTGACGCCCGCCACGAGCGCCGCACTGGCAGCAGCGGCGAGCAGGCGTCCGGTGCGCATGACCGTCCTGGGGGATTCTGATGCGGAACAAGCAGCCAGAAGCCAGCATAAGCGCGCCGAAATTCACGGCTTAGTCCTTGGTGATCTCTGGATTAAACGTTCACCAGGCCATCATCCCCTGTCCACCGAACGGCTTCCGCGTTCTCGGCCCGCCATAACCTTGGGGGCGGTCGCGGCTACTTGCTAAACCGGTGAGCGTCGGAATGCGGGCGAGTTCACGGCCCACTGCGGATCCTCGCCGCGGGCAAAGCGCTGCAGGTTGGCCGCGAATACCTCGCTCGTCCGGCGGAACATCAGCCCGGTATGCCAGCCGACATGCGGGGTGGCGAGGACGCGCGGATGGCGCACGAGCGCGCTGTCCGGATCGACCGGCTCGCGCGCGAAAACGTCGAGCCCGGCCCCGCCGACCTGGCCGGCATCGAGCGCAGCGAGCAGGGCCGGCTCGTCGACCAGGCCGCCCCTGGCGACGTTAACGAACAGCGCGCCCCGCTTCATCGCGGCGAACTCGGGCGCTGAGAAGAGCCCGGCATTCCCGTCGTGCAGCATCGCGCAGCAGACCACGGCGTCAGCCTGCCCGAGCAGTTCGCGCAGCCGGTCAGGGCCCGCTACCACGGACACCTCGGCCGGCGCCGGCTTGTCCGGGTGCTCCCGGACGCCGAGCAGCCGAGGCCCGAACGGGGCCAGGCGGCGGGCGACTCCGGTGCCGATCGCGCCCAAGCCGACGATCAGCACCGTGGCGTCCAGCAGCGACCGGCCGGCGGGCCGGTCAGCCCACGACCCCATGGCGAGCGCGGCCCGGGACTCGTCCAGCCGCCGGGCCAGCGCGAGCAGTTGCAGCACGGCGAGTTCGGCCACGCTGTCGGCGTTGCCGCCGATGTCGCCGGGCACGCGGGCTACCCAGACGCCAAGGTCAGTTGCGGCTGGGATGTCGACGCGATCGAGTCCGACGCCGAACTGGTGAACAAGCCCGAACTTGCCCGCGGACAGGACGTCGGCTCCGATCCTCGTGCCGAGCGGGCAGATGGCAGTGACGCCGTCCAGGCTCTCGATGACTCGGTCGGGCCGGCAGGCGGCGATCTCCCACTCCGGCAGCAGCGAGCCGAGAAAGTCCGCGGGCACGCCGTCGCCGAGCCGCTCCCTGGCGAACAGCAGCTTCACGCCAGCGCCGCGACCAGCTCGTCGATCGGCTTGCGGCGGCCGGTGTAAAACGGGATCTCGACCCTGGTGTGCCGGCGGGCCCGCGCGCCGCGCAGATGGCGCATCAGGTCCACGATCCGGTGCAGCTCGTCTGCTTCGAAGGCCAGGATCCACTCGTAGTCGTTGAGCGAGAAGCACGCCACCGTGTTGGCCCGGACGTCGGGGTACTCGCGGGCCATCATGCCGTGCTCGGCCAGCAGTTCGCGGCGCTCGGCGTCCTCGAGCAGGTACCACTCGTAGGACCGGACGAACGGGTACACGCTGACGTAGTTCTTCGGCTCCTCCCCGGCGAGGAACGCGGGGATGTGGCTCTTGTTGAACTCGGCCGGGCGGTGCAGCGCCAGCACCGACCAGACCGGCTCGCTGGCCAGGCCAAGCCTGGTCCGGCGGAACCGGGCGTACATCTCCTGCAGGTCATCGGCGGTCGGCGCGACCCACCAGAACATGTAATCGGCGTCGGCCCGCAGGCCCTGCACGTCGTAACAGCCGCGGGTCACGACACCCTTGCCCGCCGCCTGCTGGCACAGCTCGGATACCTCGGCCGCCAGGCTCGCCCGGCCGCCCGCATCGGCCGCGGCCTGGTCGATCGCCGCCGGGCCGGCGACCCGGAAGACCGACCACATCACGTACCTGATGAGCTCGTTCAGCTCCCGCGCCTTGGGATGGCTGACGGCCTGCGACTGCTCGTTCCCTGCCATGTACTTATGTCTACCAGAGAGTTTCATGGGGGGAACGAGGGGCGGCCGGGCAGGCTGTCGGGCCGTCAGCCGGCCTAGATCGGCCATTACTCGATAAGTCAGGTGGCTGCAATCGCCGCTATGGCCTCAATCTCGACCAGCTGGCCGCTGTAGCCCAATGCGGCAACGCCAAGCAGGGTGCTGGGCGGCTCGTACTGGGCGAAGTCCGCGTGCACCACGTCCCAGACCGCGACCAGGTTGGCCGGCTCGGCTGACACGACGTAGATCGTGGTCTTCAGCACATCGTCAAGGCCGGCTCCCGCCGCCGCCAGTGCCGTGACCAGGTTGGCCATCGTCTGACGGGCCTGCAGGACATAGTCCGAACCGCCGACGAGCCGGCCGGCCTCGTCAATCGGGCAGGCTCCGGCCGCGAACACCAGGCCGCCGGGCGGCGCGACGGCGGCATAGGCGTAACCGGTCTCCTGATAGAGGCCGTCCGCCCGGACAAAGCGCGCAGGCATGCGAGGGATGCTCGCAGAGCTCGGGCCGGGGCGGCAACCGGATTCGGCTGCCCGGGTCACGCGCCCGCAGCGGCCGCGCCGACCTGGTCCAGGACCGGGTTGATGATCTCGTCGGCCAGCCACCGCGCGACGTTGTCCGGTACGGGCGACCGCACGCCGACCACGATGTGCCGGAATCCGGCCGCGATGAGCGCGGTGATGGTCGCGCGTTCGCCGGCGACATCGTCGGTCCTGATCAGCACCTGAACCGACCGGGTGATGCTGTCCGGATCCCGGCCGAGGTCGGCGCAGTGCTGGTCGAGCACCCGGCTGCGCTCGGTCAGGAAATCAATGCTCGCGTGCGGCGGACCAGGGATGTTCCAGATGTCTGCCTGCTCGGCGACGACCCGCAGCAGCCTGCTACCCGAACCCCCGACGAGGACTGGCGGCCCCGGCCGCTGCACCGGCTTGGGCTCGCTGATCGTCCCGGACAAGGTGTAGTAGCTGCCCGCGAAGTCGAACTCGTCCTCGGTGAACATGCGGCGGATGATCGTGATGGCCTCCGCCAGCCGGCCGATTCCTTCGCCGGGTGGCATGACCGTCAGCCCGTACGCTGCCTGTTCGCCCGGGTCAGCTCCGTTGGCGGCCCCGTGCGGCCGGGTGCCGCCGACGCCGAGGCCGAGCACGAGTCGCCCGCCGGAGATGACGTCCACGGTCGTGGCCATCTTGCCGAGCACCGCCGGCTGGCGAATCTGGTTGTTGGTCACCAGCAGGCCCAGGCGAAGGCGCCGGGTCTGGGCGGCCAGCGCCGAAAGCAGCGTCCAGCCCTCGAGGATGCTGCCATCCTTGGGTCCGTTCAGCGGCAGCATGTGGTCCCAGAGCCAGGCGTGCTCGATCTCCGGAACATCGTCGGCTTGCAGCCAGGCCCGCTGGATCCAGTCATAGGTCGTGCGCATGGGCGTCGTCTTCAGGCCGAATGTCACCGGCCGGGTGTCTGTCATGACCGCGCCTCCAGCCAAGGGATTGCGTGTATCGTCAGTATAGCCGATTATCAGCGCTCCTGAGAATCAGCCCCGCCCTGTAGATTGGCAGCCATGAGTGACGGGCTACCCGACGCGCTCGCCTACCGGCTTGGCTACCTGCTCAAGCACGCTCAGCAGCAGCTGGTGCAGGCGTCGGCGCCGGCGATGGCACCGTTCGGGATCGACGGCCGCGAACTGGCCGTGCTGGCCGTGCTCGGTGCCGACAAGCCGCTCTCGCAGCAGGAGGCGGCCGAGCAACTCGGGATCGACCGGACCACGATGGTGGCGCATGTCGACGCGCTGGAGGCCAAAGGCCTGGTAGCCCGTCGCCGCAGCCCGCAGGACCGGCGCAAGAACATCGTCGAGCTGACGTCAGCCGGCCAGAAATGCCTGCGCGAGGCCGGGCGGGCCCGTGACGAGGTTGAGCGCGACTTTCTCGCGCCGCTCGGCGCCGTCGGCGCCGAGGAGTTCGTCCGGGCGCTGCACGTCCTGGTGGCCACGCACGGTGAGATTAAGCCGGCGACTCACGCCAGTGCAGGGCACACCCGGGCCGGTCAGGTCCCGCGCAGCGCGCTGATCGCGGGCCCGTAGAGCAGCCGCTTGTGCTCGGCCAGCGTGCGCGTGTCTTTGCCGCTCAGCCCGGCCGCGAGTTCGATGGCGCGGGCAAGCACGTCCGGCTCGGCGGCGGCCTCGTGCACGATGCCGGCCGCCCGCGCATCCTCGCCGCCGTATCGGCGTGCGGTCAGAACGGCTTCGTCCAGCGTCCGGCGGGGCAGTTTCGCGGCCAGCACGCACATGTATTCGGCCGTCAGCGGCAGGCCGAGATCGGCCTCGGGCATGCACCAGAATCCGCGGTCCGCGCGCATGACCGCGAAGTCGTGCGCGCACGCCAGCAGGGCCCCGGCTCCGAATGCGTGGCCGTTGACCGCAGCCACGGTGATGGCCGGGAAGCCCAGTACCCGCCCGAGCACGGCGTAGATCGAGCGCAGGTAGTCGCCGGCCCGTTCGGGTGCGGTCGACAGCCAGTCCAGGTCCATCCCGTTGCTGTAGAACTTGCCCTCGCCGACCGTCACCAGCGCGCGCGGAGTCTCGCTCGCCTCAACCCGGTCCAGCGCCTCGTTCACCGAGTCCAGCCATTCCAGGCCGAACCGGTTCTCGTCGGCCCGCATCCGCAGCACCCAGACGCTTCCCTCGCGGTCAAGCTCGATCACCGGGTCTCCCTTCGCCCGGCAACGGCGGGCGCGCGGGTGTCGAAGTAAGCAAGTACCTGATCGGCTGCCAGCCGGGCCGACGCGATGCACGCGGGGATGCCGACGCCGTCGTAGGCCGCGCCGCAGACGGCCACGCCGGGCAGCGCGCTGATGCCCGCCCGGATTCTCGCGACCCGGTCGAGGTGCCCGACGCTGTATTGCGGCAAGCCGCCTCCCCACCGCGTCACGCGGACGTCGGCGGGCTCGCCGCTCACTCCGGTGGCGGCGGCCAGGTCGGCGGCTGCGAGCGCGGCCAGTTCGCCGTCGTCGCGCTGCAGTACCGCCTGCTCGCCCAGCCTGCCGACCGAGCATCTGACGATATGCAGGCCAGGGCTGGTCTGTCGCAGGTGCGGCCACTTGTTCGTGCTGTACGTCACGGCCTTCAGGACCCGGCCGTCGACGGCGGGCACGAGAAACCCGCTGCCGGCCGGCGGCTGCCAGAAAGCCGACTCCGGATAAGCGAGCGTGACGATCGCCATGCTGGCGTACTTGATCTCGGCCAGCGCCGCCGCGGCCGCGTGGCCGCCCGTGACCTGCGCAAGCAGTCTGCTCGCCGGCCGGCCGGGCACCGCGATGATGACCGCGTCGGCGTCCAGCGCCTCGGGGGCGCGGGCCGAGCCCACGGTCAGCCGCCATCCGGCCGGCGTCTGCGTTAGCTCACGCACCATCGCGCTGGTTCGCACGGTCGCGCCGGAGCGCGCGGCCAGCACGGCCGGCAGACTGCCGAGCCCGGCAGCGAGGCTGGTGAACACCGCGGACGGCCCGCCTGGCGCCGGTCGCTGAGCGGCGTCCGGACTTCCGGCGCGGGCAGGTGCCCTGTCTGGCGGCGGCAGCAGCGAAGCCGCCGCGTCGACCAGCGAGGTCCGCTCGCGGGCCGCCTGGGCCAGGGCGGGCAGCGTCGCCTGGAACGACAGGTCCTCGCACCTGCCCGCGTAGACCCCGCCGAGCAGCGGCTCGACCAGCCGGTCTACGACCTCCGCGCCGAGCCGGCCGCCGACCCGGCTCATCACCGACTGATCACCGGCGGCCGCGTCGGCCGGCCTGGTGAGGTCCTCGCGCGCTCTCGCCAGTCCCTCCGCCGAGACGATGCCGGTGGCCGCGAGGTCGTTCAGGTCGGCGGGCACGCCCATGAACTGGTGCCGGGGCAGCGGCCGGATCTGCCCGCGGGTCCAGATCCCGGCCGCCGTCGTGCCGGGCACGACCAGCCCGCTGGACAGGCCGACGGCATCGATCAGGCCGGTGCCCTCCGGCCGGCGGGCCAGCAGTGCCTCGGCCCCGGCGTCGACCTGGCTGCCGCCGACCTCCGATACGGCCAGCTTTCCGCCAAGCCGGGGTGATCCCTCGAGCACGATCACTGCCGCGCCTGAGTCCCTGAGCAGGAAGGCCGCGGCCAGGCCGGACACTCCGCCGCCGACGACTGCCACCACCGGCTGGCCGGGCCGGCCGTCGGCCGGCGGCTCGGCTGTCATTGATCGGTCCCGGCCGGGACCGGCGAGCCAACCCAGTCAAGCCGGGGGGGCGCGAACGCGAACAGGGCGGCCGCGGAGCCTTCGAGACGAACGCGCAGCTCGATCTTCGGAAATGTCACGCTACCGATTATCGCGGCCGGCCGGAACCGGCCGCCGAGCCGGCGCGTCCGAGCAGCATGACGAGGATCACATTCAGCCGCAGCAACCCTCTGGCCGGCCGGGTCATGCTGGCCGGCCCGGTCATGCTCGCCGGCTGCCTGCTGCTAGGCGCCTGCGGCGCGGCCAGTCCGTCGAGCACTGCCGCCCGTGCACCAGAGGCCACCCCACAGGGCTCCTCGGTGCGCGAGGGGCAACCTGGGTTCGGGCCGGCCGGCCAGCCCGCCGCCGCCTCGTCCGGCCAGGCTGGTTCGTCGGTAGCGGCCAGGCTCGCGCCGGCGAGCCAGGACATCATCTATACCGCCAGCCTGACGCTGCGATCGGCGGACGCGATGACGACGGCGAAGCGGGCCATCGCCATCGTCACTGCTGCAGGCGGCTATACCTCCAGCGAGCATGCCGTGGCCGGCCGATCAGGCGGGACGGTGAGCCTGCAGCTGAAGGTCCCGGTGCCGGCCTACGCCGGCGTGCTCGCCGAGTTGTCCTCGCCCGCGCTTGGCACGCAGATCGCGCTGACGCAGCAGGCCACGGACGTGACGCAGGAGGTGGCGGACGTCACCAGCCTGGTCAGTTCGCAGCAGGCGGCGATCACGGCGCTGCAGGGACTGCTGAGCCGGGCCGGCAGCATCTCCGCCCTGCTCCAGGTTCAGCAGCAGATCAGCAGCGATGAGTCGGCACTGGAGTCGCTGCAGGCGCAGCAGCGAGCCCTGGACCACGAGACTACCTACGCGACGATCACGATGACGCTGCTGAGCCTGAGCCACCGCACCGTCGTACATAAGCATCCAGCCCGCCACGGATTCCTGGCCGGCCTGACGGCCGGCTGGCGGGCCCTGCGGCACGGGCTCGGGTGGCTGCTGACCGCGCTGGGTGCGGCGTTGCCGTTCCTCGTCGTCGTGGCGATCGTGGCGGGAATCGGCTACGCCGGCCGGCGCAGGTTCGCCCGGCGCGGGGCCGGCCCGACCGCCGCAGGCTAGCGCCGGTCAGGACGATGAGACCGGCGCGGCATGCACCAGGTCGGTCAGCCTGGCCAGCACATCCGGGTCGGTCTGCGGCAGCACGCCGTGCCCCAGGTTGAAGATGTGCCCCTCGGCGGTCCGGCCACGGGCCAGCACTTCGAGCGTCCGCGGCTCGATTACCTCCCAGGGCGCGAGCAAGATCGCGGGATCGAGGTTGCCCTGCAAGGCCTTGCCCGGCTCAACCCGCCGGGCCGCCTCGTCGAGCGGGACCCGCCAGTCCACGCCGACGACGTCCGCCCCGGCCTCACCCATGATCCCGAGCAACTCCCCGGTGCCGACCCCGAAGTGGATGCGGGGGACGCCGGCCGCGGCCAGGGCATCAAAGATCCGCTTGCTGTGCGGGAACACGGCCCTGCGGTAATCCTCAAGGCTGAGCGTGCCGACCCAGGAGTCGAACAGCTGCACCGCGCCTGCCCCGGCCGCCACCTGCACCTGCAGGAAGCCGATGGTGATATCGGCCAGCCTGGTCATCAGCTCCTGCCAGACCCCGGGCTCGGAGTACATGAGCGACTTGGTCGCCTCGAAGTTCTTCGAGGGGCCGCCATCGACCAGGTAGCTGGCCAGGGTGAAGGGGCCGCCGGCGAACCCGATCAGCGGCGTTCCGCCAAGCTCGGCTGTCAGGTTGCGCACGGCTTCGGTCACGTACGGCACGTCGCCCGGCTCCAGGGCCCGCAACTGGGCCAGGTCGTGCGCCGATCTGATCGGCTTGTCCACGACCGGGCCGACGCCGGGCTTGATCTCGATGCCCACGCCGATGGCCCGCAGCGGAACGACAATGTCGCTAAAGAAGACCGCTGCGTCCACGTGGTAACGGCGGACCGGCTGAAGCGTGATCTCGGTTATCAGGTCCGGGGTCGAGCAGGCATCGAGCATCGCCATCCCGGCGCGGAGCGCCCGGTACTCCGGCAGCGCCCGGCCGGCCTGGCGCATGTACCAGACCGGGGTGTGCGGCACCGGCTGGCGGCGGCAGGCCCGCAGGAACGGGGAATCGGCGACTGGCTGGGTCACAGCCACGATGATCCCACAGTGCCCGGCCGCGCTGGCCGCGGGCGCGGATGCGACCGGGCACCGGCGCGCTGGCCGGTTCCGCGGCAAAAGCCATGACACGCCGTCGCAGGTCCACGGCTTGCGACGGCAGGCATGTCAGCATCTTTTCGTGAGCCGAAAGGGAGGAGGTTCCAGATGACCGAGATCATCCGGCACTGCCCTGATTGCGGCTGGGAGCGTCCGTTCGCGCAGTACCACGCGGCTCCTGGCCGCTGCCCCGACGTCGCCACCGGGTACTGCCCCGAGTGGTTCTGCCTGATCTGCGGCACGACCGTGATGCTGGGCGGCGTGCCTGCCCCGCCGGAGCGGCAGCCCGAGCCGGTTGCTGCCCGCGCTCGGGTGGCATGACGGTCCTGCACCCGTGCCGCACGCCCCGACGCTGAGACCGGGTGGGCGGCCCGTGAATTCCGACAGCGGGGCCCAGGAGTTCCGGCACGCGGTGGCGGACCTGCAGGAGGCATTGGCCAGTGAGGGCGAGGCACGGCCCGAGCTGAGCTTCGAAGGCGAGCCGCCGCCCCGTCGGCTCGCTCCGTTCGCGACGGCGGTCGCGGCAACCGTCGCAGGCTCGGCGGACGACGACGCGGGTGAGGACGCCGAGATCGCCGGCGGCCGCTTCGTGCTGCTGTTCGACCCGGCCGGCCAGCCCGGCTGGGACGGCCGGTACCGGGTCATCGCGTACGTGCGGGCCGAACTCGAACCCGAGATGGCCGCCGACCCCCTGATCAACGCGGTCGGCTGGAGCTGGCTTACCGAGGCGCTCGACACCTGCGTGAGCGGATACCGGAACATCAGCGGGACCGTGACGACGGTAGTGACGCAGGGGTTTGGCGGCAAGCAAGATGAGCCTATGTCCACCGGTTTCGAGCTGCGGGCCTCATGGTCCCCGCTGGCCGATACCAGCGGCGGTGCCGAACTCGCCGGCCACCTGGAAGCTTGGTCCTCGGTCATCTGCGCCGCTGCGGGCCTGCCGCCA
>JASIBJ010000794.1 GCA_030045215.1 Streptosporangiaceae bacterium
GACGGGGGTCAGACGTGGGCGCCGGTCGGCAACGAGTTCGGCTACGACGGCGTCCCCGGCACCCACCAGTGGTACGACGGCACGCCGCATCCGTGGGAATTCGAGCGGGTATGGCACCTTGAGCCGTCGCTGGGTGACCCGGACACCGTGTACGCAGGCGTGGAGGACGCCGGCTTGTTCTGGTCGACCGACGGCGGTCAGCACTGGGAGGAACTGCCCGGCCTGCGCGGCCACGGCTCCGGCCAGTACTGGCAGCCAGGAGCGGGTGGCATGTGCCTGCACACGATCATCCTGGATCCGGTCGAGTCCAGCCGGATGTTCGCGGCTATCTCGGCGGCGGGTGTGTTCCGTTCCGATGACGCTGGCGATACCTGGCGTCCGGTGAATCGCGGCTTGCAGTCCGAGGGCATCCCCGATCCCAACGCGGAAGTCGGGCACTGCGTCCACCGGATCGCGATGCATCCTTCCCGGCCCGAGGTGCTGTACATGCAGAAGCACTGGGACGTGATGCGCAGCGATGACGCGGGCGAGTCGTGGCACGAGATCAGCGGCAATCTGCCGACCGACTTCGGATTCCCGATCGACGTGCACGCGCACGAGCCTGACACGATCTATGTCGTCCCGATCACGAGCGACGCGCTCCACTACCCGCCGGATGGCAGGCTGCGGGTCTACCGCAGCCGCACGGGCGGCGACGAGTGGGAGCCACTGACCAAGGGCCTGCCGCAGGAGCACTGCTACGTGAACGTCTACCGCGATGCGATGGCCGTTGACGCGCTCGATTCCTGCGGCATTTATTTCGGAACGACGGGTGGCCAGGTCTATGCCTCTAGCGACGCGGGTGACTCCTGGGCGCCTGTCGTGAGGGACTTGCCCGCCGTGCTGTCGGTCGAGGTCCAGACGCTCCCGTGATCAGGGTCGTGCTGCCTGCGCATCTGCGCGCGCTCGCCGGGGTGGATGGCGAGGTGGAACTCGCCCTGAAGGGCGTGGTCACCCAGCGCACCGTGCTCGACGCTCTGGAGGCGGCCTACCCGGCGCTGCGCGGCACGATCCGTGATCACAAGACCAAGCAGCGCAGGCCCTACATCAGGTTCTTTGCCTGCCAGGAGGACCTGTCGCACGAGCCGCCTGACCAGCCCCTGCCGGCGCCGGTCCTGGCCGGTTCCGAGCCCTACCTGATCGTCGGTGCCATGGCCGGCGGCTAGCGCGTCCGGCCCGGACAGGCCCAGATGAAATGTCCGTCAGCCTGAAACGGCGACCGCGATCTGTGACCTGTCCGTGATTGACTCAGCGGAGCCGGAGGCTAACGTCACCTGTAAGCGATGACGAGGGCAAGGCCGCTCCGAGGAGGTCGCTGCGATGGGTATGACCTACACCATCAGGATCGGGGTGCCGACTGCGGTAGACCCGGAGGGAATCACGGGACCCGGTTACTGGTGGATCACCGGCACGGCCCGGCCGGCGCTGGTACCCGATTCGCAGCGCCGCGCGATCAGACGTGCGACGCGCGGCGGAAGACGACTGGCAATCCGGCGGGGACACGGTAACCAGGCCTCCACGTAGCGGCGAGATGGTGCCACGTGCGGTTCTTAAACGGGAACGAGGCGGGTCCGGACTCGGGTTCGCCACCGGCCGCGACGGTCCCGGGCTCTGGGCAGCCCCGCCGGCGAGGCGAACCGGTCAGCTGGCCGCAAAGTAACGCACAGGATACGATTCGGCGTCTGAACCCCCATTTTTTCGCTCCCGCCTGTGCCTCGCGCGAACATCTCCTTAACTTGTCGTTCAAGTACCACAGATCGTCCTGTAAGGTCATATCCCTAGCTCTTTGGTAGGATAGACGTCGGACCCCGAAGGAGACCCCGGCCATGCGAATTCCCCGTTACCTGGCGGCCGGCGCCGCTATCGCGACCGTGAGTCTGACCCTCGCAGCATGTGGAGGAGGCGGCTCGACCGCCAATATCGGTGTCGGCAGCTCGACCGCGATCGGTCACATAGTGAACGGCGGCACCGTCACCGAGGCGGAGGCTCCGGGCGCCTCGCCCAACTACATCTTCCCGGTGGTCCCGGCGACCAACGAGGACGGCTACAACGAGAACCTGCAGGAGCCGCTCTGGCCGTATCTCGTGTATATCGGCGACGGCGACAAGGCGGCCGTCGACCCCCAGGAGAGCCTCTACTCCTCGATCACGTACGCGAACAACGACACGAAGGTCACGATCGTCCTCAAGCCGTGGAAGTGGTCGGACGGCACCCCGGTCACCAGCCGGGACTTCACGTTCTTCCTCAACCTGCTGAAGGCGGCCGGGTCGAACTGGTGGCTGTACGTCCAGGGCGAGTTCCCCGACAACATCGCCAGCGTGCAGACCCCGAACGCGAGCACGATCGTGCTCAACCTCACCCGCTCCTACAACCCGGAGTTCTTCACCGACAACCAGCTGTCGGACGTCCAGTTGCTCCCGCAGCAGGCGTGGGATAAGACCTCGGCCACCGGCAAGATCGGCAATTACGACGAGACCTCGTCGGGGGCCAAGGCCGTGCTCGCGTTCCTCCAGAAGGAGGGCAGCGACATGGCGACGTTCGCGACGAACCCGCTCTGGCAGGTGGTGAACGGGCCGTGGAAGCTGTCCGCGTTCAACAGCAACGGCTATTACAGCTACGTCCCGAACACGGCCTACTCGGGCCCGGTCAAGCCGCACCTGTCGAAGTTCGTCCTTGAGCCCTTCACCACCGACACGGCCGAGCTGAACTCGCTGCGGGCCGGCGGCAATCTCAGCATGGGCTACCTGCCGCTGAACGACCTCGCCCAGGCCGGCGCGCTCAAGGCCGGGGGCTACTCGCTGGCCAGCCAGGCGGTGCCCGGCGTCGCCGAGATTGTGCCGAACCTGTACAACGCCCAGGTCGGCCCGTTGCTGCGACCCCTCTACGTCCGGCAGGCAATGGAGGACCTGATCGACCGGCCGCTGATCGTGTCCAAGATCTACGGCGGCTATGCCGACCCTGGCAATGGTCCGGTCCCGGTGCTGACTGGCGGCCCGCTCGTGTCGCCGCTGGAAAAGACGGGCGGTCCGTATCCGTACTCGCCGTCCACGGCGATCTCGCTGCTGAAGAGCCATGGCTGGAAGGTCGTCCCGCAGGGCGTGGACACCTGCCAGTCGCCAGGCAGCGGGCCGGCGGACTGCGGCGCCGGCATCACGAAGGGCGAGCAGCTTCTGTTCACGCTGACCTACTCCTCAGGGATCGCCGCCTTCGACGAGCAGAACGCCGACATCCAGGCGACCGAGGAGCTGGCGGGCATCAAGATCGTGCTCAAGTCCGAGCCGTTCAACACGCTTGACGCCGCAGTCGGCACCTGCTGGGCTAACGATCACCCGGCCGCGCAGTGCGGCTGGCAGCTGGTCGACTACGGGTACAACCCGTACACCATGTACCCCTCGGGTGACGGCCTGTTCAACACCGACGGCACCGGCAACGACGGCGGGTACCAGAGCCCGGAGATGGACTACCTCATCGACCAGACCGAGTACGGAGCGAACACCACCCAGGCGTTCTGGAAGTACGAGGACTACGCCGCCGAGCAACTGCCCTGGCTGTGGGTGCCTGATGAGTCCGACATCTGGGTCTACAAGAGCAACCTGGGTGGCTTCGCGCCGGTGAACCCGTATCAAGCCGGCATCAACGCCGAGACCTGGTACTACACCTCCGGTTCATGACCGGTTATCTCATCCGCCGGGTCGGTCAGGCCCTGGTGGTGGTCCTTGGTGTCATGATCATTACGTTCATCATGATCCACCTGGAGCCGGGATCCGCCGCCAGGGCCTACCTCGGGGTGAAGGCCACCCCGAGCCGCATTGCCGAGTTCAACGCCACGTACGGGCTCAATGAGTCGCTTCCACGCCAGTTCCTCAGCTACCTGAACCACCTGCTGCACGCGAACTTCGGGATCTCGTATTACTACCAGGAGCCGGTATCCACGCTGATCGCGCAGCGCATTCCGTCCGACATCTTCCTGGTCGGGACCTCGTCCGTGCTGGCGGTGGTCATCGCCCTGCCCATGGGCATCTACCAGGCGGTGCGCCGCAACAGCTTGTCCGACAACCTGCTGACGAGCGTGACGTTCACCCTCTACTCGATGCCGGACTTCTTCTTCGCGTTCCTGCTGATCGCGTTGTTCGCGATCCAGCTGCACTGGTTGCCGCCGGGGTTCGTCCAGAACCAGAACTCTTCCCTCAGCCTGCTCGGCATCCTGGCCGAGCCGACGGCGCTGATCCTGCCGGTGACACTGCTCACGTTCACGAGCATCTCGAGCTGGAGCCGGTTCATGCGATCCTCGGCCATCGACACGCTGACCCAGGACTTCATCAAGGTGGTCAGGGCCAAGGGACTGCCGGAGCGCCTGGTCCTGTCCCGGCACGTGCTGAGGAACTCCTCGCTCACGATCATCACACTGCTCGGACTCTCCCTGCCGTCCGTGGTCGTGGGCGCGGTTATCACCGAGTACGTCTTCAACTACCCGGGCCTCGGCTTGCTGTTCCTTGATGCCGCCACCGAGCATGACTTCCCGATCCTGATGGCCAGCGAGCTCATCATCGGCGTGGCAACTGTGGTCGGGAACCTGGCCGCCGACGTCGCCTACGGCGCCCTAGACCCGAGGATCCGGCATGGCGTCTAGCACCGAGGCGGGCGCGCCGCTCACCGGCGAGGCGCAGGCGACCGTCGGCGCCGCCGCCACGCCTGCCGGCGGCGAGATCCATACCACCGGGTCAGGTCGGCTGACCCTGTCTGCCTTCGCGCACAACCGCCAGGCCCAGGTCGGGATCGGGCTGGTTGTGTCGATCGCCCTGTTCTGCTTCGTCGGCCCGTTCGTGTACCACACGAACCAGGGCACGTCAGGACTGAATCTGCTCAACGAGAACCTGCCGCCCGGAACCGGCCATCCGCTCGGCACCGACCAGTACGGCTACGACATCCTCGGCCGGCTCATGGTCGGCGGGCAGTCGTCGCTGGAACTGGGCTTCGCGGTCGCGATGGCCACGTCGGTCATCGGGACACTGTACGGGGCGATCGCGGGCCTGGCGCCGAGATGGATCGACGGGGTCATGATGCGGGTACTCGACGCGCTGCTGGCGGTGCCGTCGCTGGTGCTCCTGCTTATCCTGGTGAACATCTTCACGCCGAACCTCTTCATGATCATTACACTGCTGACGCTCCTGTCCTGGCTCGTGGTCGCCCGGCTCGTGCGCGGCGAGGTGCTGAGCCTGCGGATCAGAGATTATGTGCACGCGTCGCGGATGATGGGCGGCCGGACCTGGCGGATCCTGAACCGGCACATGCTGCCCAACGCGATCGGCGTCGTGATCGTGAACGCCACGTTCACGATCTCTGACTCGATCTACACGCTGTCGGCCCTGAGCTTCCTCGGCCTCGGTCTGCCGCCGCCTGCATCGGACTGGGGCACAATGCTGAGCGACGGCATCACGTACCTGTATGACGGTTACTGGTGGATGGTGTACCCGACAGCGATCATCCTGATCTTGACCGTGATCGGGTTCAACCTGATCGGAGACGCGCTGCGGGACTCTCTGGACGTACGGCTGCAACGCCGGTAGGCGCTGGTCGGCGTTCGGCGATCAAGCAGAGATGCGGGTGCCGAGGTCGTCGCCCAGGCAGATCTTGCGCATGACGCCGACCCCGGCGACGTCGAAGACGTGCATGGTCAGTGACTGCTCGTTGGCCAGGACGAACGCGCTGGTATCCATGACCCGGACGCCGACCTCCAGCGCCTCTTTGTAGGTCAGCTCCGTGTACCTGACCGCGTGCGGGTTGATCCGCGGGTCGCTGTCGTAGACGCCGTCGACCCCGCGCTTGGCGACCAGCAGCGCGTCGGCGTCGAGTTCCAGAGCGCGCTGGACTGCCGGATAGTCGGTGGTCACGTAGGGCTGGCCGATACCGCCGGCGAGCAGCACGATCGCGCCGTGCTCCAAGTGCCTGATCGCGCGCAGCCGGATAAAGGGCTCGGCGACGCTCTGGATCGGCATCGCGGTCATTACTCGGATGTCGATATCGGTTCGAGCGGTCAGCGCCCCGCGAAGCATGAGCGCGTTCATGACCGTGCCCAGCATGCCGATGTTGTCGGCTTCGGCCCGGCTGATGCCCCAGCCCTCGGCCATCCGGCCGCGGAAGTAGTTGCCGCCGCCCATGACGACGGCGACCTGAACGCCGAGTTCACGGACGGAAAGGATCTCGTTGGCGACCATGGCCAGCGCCTCCGGATCTACTCCGGTGCTGGCGGAGCCGGCAAAGGCTTCGCCGCTCAGCTTGACTACAACCCGGCGGTATCGCGGCACGCTGCGGCCTCTCCTTCCGATCGCCGGTCCCGGCGACCGCGGCCACGCTACCGCATCTTCGATCTGGCGCATGGTCGGCCCGAGGACCGACTATCGGGTAGCCGGCATCGCCGAGCCTAGTCGTCTGTTGAACTTGACGGTCAACTTTATTGACTGGTGTGCGCCATCGGGGACGCGGCTCGTTCCCGTATCTGAGCGGTAGCCTGTGAACCAGTTGCAGCTCCTCCCGACGTCAGCAAGGAGCAGTTCTGAAATGTCTCTTTTCCAGCGCGCCCACGACATCGTCGCCGCCAAGGCCAACAAGGCACTCGACTCCGCCGAGAAGCCCGACGAGATGCTCGACCTGTCGTACGAGCAGATGCTCGACCAGATCACCAAGGTCCGGCAGGCGCTGGTGAGCATCGCCGCCTCGCGCAAGCAGATTGAACTGCAGGAGCAGCAGCTGCAGCACTCGGTCGACCACCTGAACGACCAGGCTAAGGCCGCGCTCGCCCAGGGCAAGGAAGACCTGGCCAGGGAGGCCCTGTCGCGCAAGGCCGCCGCACAGCAGCAGATCGACGGGATGGAGCCGCAGCACCAGGAACTGACCGAGCAGGAGCAGAAGCTCGAGCAGACGCTGAGCGCGCTGCAGCAGCGGGTCAATAACTTCCGCAGCCAGAAGGAAGTCCTCAAGGCCCAGTACACCGCCGCGCAGGCGATGACATCGGTTAACGAGAGCGCCGCCGGCATCTCGGGCACGTTCGGCGACGCGGGAGCCGAGATCCAGCGAGCCCAGGACAAGATCGCGAACATGCAGGCCAGGGCCGGCGCTATGGACGAACTGCTGCAGTCCGGCGTGCTGGAGGACGTCGGCGGCGACACCGACGACATCCAGAAGGAACTGGACGACGCCAGCCAGGCGGGCGAGGTGGACAAGGAACTGGCCACACTCAAGGCGCAGATCGCCAGCGCACCGGAGGCGCCCCAGCTCCCGGCCGGCAGCTAGCCGGGATCAACCGCCGGGCCCGCGGCCTCCGCGGCGGTCCGGGCGAGGTTCTCCCCGGCGAGTTCGGCCCAGGCCGTCAGCTCGGCGGCGATCTGCGTCAGCCTGGCCGTCGACGGCAGCAGCATCCAAGGCGTCCGGAGGGCGTAGACGTCGATGGGGATGGTTCGTTCACGCGTCACGACCCGGACGGTCCGGGCGCGGTGGCCGCGGGCGCTGAGCGGGCCGACGTCGAAACCGACGACCTGTGAGACCGGAACTCGCCGCGTGCAGAAGTAGTTGCATATGACCAGCCCGTCGGCGCCGCCGCGGAAGGACAGCCAGGCGACGCGGTATACGCCCGCGGCCGCCAGGAGGACGGGGATGGCCGCGCCGAAGTCGTCGTTCGCCGGGCCGGAGAGCGTGACCGGGATGATGAGTCCGGCTATGAAGAGCACGGGCCAGGCCATCGCCCACCTCGGAGGACCGACCGATATCGTCCTCATGCCCCATATCACCACAGGCCTGGCCCCTGCTGCCGGGGCTTTGCCCGATCGGGTCTGCTCGCTATCGTCGCCTCATGGGTTTCCTTTGACTTTGACCTGAGCTAGCGGCTCGTGCTCCGCCGTTCTCGCCCGGATCCTCCAGAAGGCCCGGGCGACGAACAAAGGACGAAGCATGAATGCCGCACGACTGAGATCCGGCCCGGCCCTTGCCGGGCTGCTGGCCGCGTTGGCCGTCGAGTTCGCGGACGAACTCGTCGACGGCACGAAGAGCGCGGCGATGCCGCTGATCCGGCACGATCTGTTGCTCACTTATGTCCAGGTCGGGCTGCTGGCCGCGGTGCCGCTGGTGCTGGGCAGCCTGATCGAGCTGCCGGTCGGCGTGCTGAGCGGCACCGGCCGGCGCCGCCGCCGGGTCGTTCTCGCAGGCGGGCTGGTGTTCGTGGCTGCCGTGTTCGGCGTCGCGCTGGCCCACTCTTTCCTCGTGCTGCTCGCCGCTCTGGTCGTGTTCTTCCCCGCCTCCGGAGCGTTCGTCAGCCTGACTCAGTCGGCGCTGCTGGACGCCGATCCGCTGCGCCGACCCCAGCTGATGGCCAGGTGGACGCTGGCGGGCTCGGTCGGTGACGTCTCCGGCCCCCTTCTCGTCGCGGCCGTGCTCGCCATCGGCGGCAGCTGGCGGCTTGCGTTCGCGCTGGTCGGCGCCGCGGGCGCGGTCAGTTGGCTCGCCGTGGCCGGGGCCAGCCCAGCTACCGAGGCGACGGACGAATCCGACGGCACGCAGGACTCCTGGCCGGGCCTGCGCGCGGCGCTTCAGATCAGCCTTCAAACGGGCGCGTTCCGCTGGCTGACCCTGCTTGAGATCTCGGACCTCCTGCTCGACGTGTTCACCGCGTTCCTGGCTCTGTACCTGGTCGCGGCCGTGCACGTCTCGCCGGCCATCGCCGCCCTGGGCGTCGCGGTACGGCTTGGGGCTGGGCTAGCCGGGGATGTGCTGCTGATCGGCATGCTCGAGCGATTCAGCGCGCTGCGGGTGCTGCGGGTCAGCGTGCTGGCTACCGGCCTGCTATTTCCCGCGTTCCTGCTGGCGCCCGGCTTGTGGCTGAAGCTGGTGGCGCTGGCCGCGGTGAGCATCGCGACCGCGCCCTGGTACCCGGTGCTCAAGGCAGAGTTGTTCGCGAGCCTGCCTGGCCGCAGCGGCCTGGCGGTCTCATTGGGCAGCGCGTCCGGCCTGGTCGGCGGACTCGGACCGCTTGCCGTCGGCCTGCTGGCGCAGCATTTCGGCCTGACCTGGGCGCTGGCCTCGCTCGCCGGGGTGCCGGTGGCGCTGCTGGCCGCGCCGGCCCGTCGCCGGCCGAGCGGCGACCAGGGCGGGCTCGACTAGACTCACGTGCCGTGACTAGCTGGGGACCCGACGTCCGGGTGCGGTTCGCGCCATCGCCCACCGGATACTTCCACGTCGGCGGTGCGCGGTCGGTCTTGTTCAATTGGGCAGTCGCGCTGCAGACCGGCGGCACGCTGGTGCTGCGGATCGAGGACACCGACGCCGCGCGGAACCGGCCGGAGTGGACCGACGGCATCATCAGCGCGCTGGCCTGGCTCGGCATCGACCGCAGCCAGTATGAGGGCCCGTTCTTCCAGTCCCACAACCAGGCCCTGCACACCGAGGCCGCGGAGCGGCTCTACAAGCAGGGTCAGGCGTACTACTGCGACTGCACCCGCGAGGACGTGATCGCCAGAACCGGGGACCAGCACCGCGGCTATGACGGCTTCTGCCGGGATCTCGGCCTTGAGCCGGGCGAGGGGCGGGCGCTGCGGTTCCGGACGCCCGACGAAGGTGCGACCGTCGTCGATGATCTGGTCCGCGGCAGGACCGTGTTCGAGAACTCTTCGATCGAGGACTTCGTACTCGCGCGCAGCGACGGCTCGATCCTGTTCCTGCTTGGCAACGTCGTCGACGACCTGGATCAGCGCATCACGCACGTCCTGCGCAGCGAGGAGCACCTATCGAACGCGCCCAAGCAGCAGTTGCTGTTCGAGGCGCTCGGGCATGAGCCACCCGCCTGGGGGCACTTGCCGATCGTGGTCAACGAGAAGCGGCAGAAGCTATCGAAGCGGCGGGACCAGGTCGCGCTTGAGGACTTCAGGGACGAGGGCTACCTGGCCGCAGCGATGCGGAACTACCTGATGCTGCTCGGCTGGGGTCCGAGAGGCGACCGGGAGATCATGCCGTTCGGTGAGATGGTGGCTCAGTTCCGGATCGAGGACGTGAACCCGGCCCCGGCCTTCTTCGACGTCAAGAAGCTGCGCGCGTTCAACGGCGAGTACATCAGGGCACTGAGCGAGGCCGAGTTCATCAACGCGTGCCAGCCGTGGCTCGCGCCGGAGCGGGTGCCGTGGCCGGCCGACCGGTTTGACCCGGCCGTGTTTGCCCGGCTGGCGCCGCTCGCTCAGACCAGGATCACGCTGCTCCCCGAGGTCGTGGCGATGGTGGACTTCGCGTTCCTGCCCGAGCCGGTCATGGACGAAGCCTCGTGGACAAAAGCGATGAAGGAGCCGGCCGTCGGCTTGCTGGCGGCGGCCCTGGGCAGCTATGCCGACGTGTCGTGGCAGGCCGAGGACCTGCGCATCCGTCTCGAGCAGATCGCCGCGTCGTTCGACTTGTCGCTGGGCAAGGCACAGGCGCCGATCCGGGTGGCGGTGACGGGGCGCACGGTCGGGCTTCCGCTGTTCGAGTCGCTCGAGGTACTCGGGCGGGCCGAGACGTTGCGCCGGATCGAAGCGGCTCTCGCCCGGCTCGCAGGATAAGTCTGGCGACCGCCCGCTCGCTGGCTTCAGCCGGTCAGGCTCGGCTTCGGCCTGGCCAGCACGACAGGCAGGCCGGCCCGCGTTGGCGGGCCGGTGCAGGCCTATGCTTGGCTGTTCCTCGTGACGAATACCCCTTTTGCGGACCGCGTCCGCGCTGGTGAGACCGTATACGGCGGATGGCTGGGGATCGCCGGGCCCATGACTGCCCGGATCGTGGCGTCGGCCGGCCTCGATTACGTCGTCGTCGACCTGCAGCACGGCCAGGCCACCGAGCACGACCTGCCGGGCATGACGGAGGCCATCAAGCTGGCAGGCGCCGCGCCGCTCGGGCGGGTACGGTACGCGCACCCGGCTGACATCGGGCGCGCGCTTGACCTCGGCTGCGAAGGGGTGATCGTTCCCAACGTGGAGTCGGCCGACCAGGCCCGCGATGTAGTTGGAGCGACCCGGTACCCGCCGGAGGGCTATCGCTCGGCCGGCGGTGTCATCCCGCAGTCACCGCGGCCGCTGTGCGTCGTGATGGTCGAGTCGAGCCACGCCATGACCGACCTGCCGGCCACGCTGCGGCTGCCCGGCATCGACGGGATCTACGTTGGCCCCAGGGATCTCTCGTATTCGCTCGGCTGCCCGCTCGATCCGCACGATCCGGTGTTCCGTGCTGCTCTCGAGCGCGTCTGGACCG
>JASIBJ010000795.1 GCA_030045215.1 Streptosporangiaceae bacterium
GACCGCATGAAGCGCTGCGCCGCGTGCTGGCTGTCCAGGGTCGCTGGCTCCTGAGTTAGCACGGGGCCGTCCACACCGTCCCAGGTTGCCCACCACAGCTGGGCCGGGAGCCGATCCGGGTGAAACTCGATCCGCATGTCGAAGTTCTCCAGCCTCCCCAGGACCGCGCGGCGGAACTGCCGCTCGTGCGGATCGTCGGCGTCGCCCGGATAGCGGAAGGTCGTCGAGTAATCCATCGTGATCGTGTCGCCGAGACCGAGCGTCCTGGCCAGCAGGATGTCGGTGGCGAACAAGTCGGGGCCGATCTGCCGCAGTTCGCCGGACAGCCCCACGCACCCCTGCCCGACTTCCACGGTGAGCGAGCTGGTGTCGTACAGGTAAGGGATCCGGTCGACGCCGGCCTGGGTTGCCTCGATCACCTGCAGGGTCCGGGACTTGGCCATCCGGCCGTCCGCACCGACCGTCAGGTGGTCGTGCATGGTGACCGTCTGGTGCCGCCGCGGGCCGAGCACCTGCCGCAGGTCCTGCTCGGCCTGCACCGGCACCGCTCGGCTGCCGGACAGCACACTGATCGTGGCCGAGCCATTCCACAGTCGCCATAGCCGGTCAGCCTCGTCGTCGGTGAACTCGAAGGACTCGATGAACAACGCGAGCACCTGCCTGCTCAGCAGCCGGCCGGACAAGGCCCGTGAGACCGTGTCCTTGAGCTGGCGGGGCAAGACGCCAGATCCCTGGTCTCTGCGCGGCCCGGACAAGTACCGGGCCAGCACCTCGGCCACGGCGAGCTGATTGATCGAACCGTGCCTGGCCCGGATTACATGCTTTTCCCACGCTTGCCGGTAATTCCCCGGCTTCAGCAGTAATTGCCGCAGGTAGTCGGAGGCCGCTCGTCGCCCGGCCGCCTGCTCCATGTCAGAACAACACCGACATGAACGTGCCGACCTGCGTAAACCCCACCCGCCGGTAGGCCGCGCGCGCGGGGGCATTGAAGTCGTTGACGTAGAGGCTGACTACCGGGGCAATGCGGAGTGCATACAGCACGACCGCTGCCATCCCCCGGACCGCGAGCCCCCGACCGCGCTCCTCGGGCGGCACCCACACGCCCTGCACCTGGCAGGCGAATGGCGTCACCGCGCCAATCTCGGCCTTGAACAGCACGCGCCCGCCCTCGATCCGGGCGAAGGACCGGCCGGCCCTGATGAGTTCCGCGACCCGGCCGCGATAGGCGGCGCCCCCATCGACGCCGACCGGCGACACGCCGACCTCCTCGGTAAACATCGCGATGCAGGCCGGCAGCACCACGTCGAGCTCATCGGGGAGCACGCGGCGCACCAGGGGGTCGGGATCCGCCTCGGGCATCCCGGAGATTGCCATCACGGGCTGCACTGCGCGCACTTCGCGCGGACTGCCCCAGTGCGATGCGAGCAGCGTCCACAGCTCGCCCACCGCGCCCGCCGGCCCGACGATTGAAGAGCACCGGCGACCCTGCATGCGCGCCCGCGCCCCGAAGGCGGCTATCGCCGCCTGGCTGGCCTCGACCGGCACCAGGTTGGCGCCCGAGTAACACGCCGACGCGAGTTGCCCGCCGCCGTCGGCATATCCCCAGACCTGACCGCCAAGCCGGGCCGGCTCCATCCCGACGGCCCGGATCCGCGAACTGACAAAGACGTTCGTAACGGGATCACGGTCGCACAGCGCGAGAACCTCGTCGCGGTCGTGATCAGTCAGCAGGCGGAGCGACGCTGACCGCCATGCCCTGGTGCGTAGCACATACCCAGCGTAGCGGCTATACCGGCGGTATCTAAGCCGCAGGTGCGGGCATGGCCGGGCATGTCGCGCTGACCTGGCCGCTGCCCGCGGGCAGCGCCCCGGTCCCCAAATAGCGGTTGAGGTACCCGAGCACGCAGGGATTGGGCGGCGAGGCCAGCGACTGGCCGTGGTCGCCGCCGCCCTCGACCACCACCATGCGAGCGCTCGGGAGCAGCTTCCTGGCGACCAGGGCGCCCTGGTACGGCGTGGCGCCATCGAGCGTCCCCTGCAGCATCAGGATCGGCGGGAGCCCGGCACCGTGAATGCGCATCGGCGTGGCCGGGCCCTTGACCGGCCAGAACGCGCAGGCGGCGTTGAACCAGACATTCCCCCAGGTCTCAAACGGGGCCTTGGCGTAGACCCGCGTATTCTCGGCGTTCCACGTCGCCCAATTGCGCGGCCAGTTCACATCCGAGCAGTCCACCGCGTTGTACACCGCGAACTCGTTCTCGTTCTGCTTTCCGATGGCCTCGTAGAGCGACACCAGTCCGCCGGCCGAGCCCTGGTTCACGAACGCGGCCAGGGCCGCGGCGAGGCCGGGCCACAGCGACTCGTCATAGCCGCCCTCCAGGAAGGTGTCGCTGAGTTCGTCCGGCCCGACAAGCGGGCCTGACGGTCCGGCGATCGGGCGTGCCTGCACGCTCGCCATCGCGCGGGACCAGGTCGCGGCGACCGCGGCCTCGCTGCTGCCGAGACGGTAGACGCCCTCGTTTGCGGCAACCCATGTGAAGAACGCGTTCATCCTGCCCTGGAACGCATAGTCCTGCATGATGTTGTCGGCCCACCAGGCGCCATCGGGATCCACGACGCTGTCCAGCACCATCCGCCGGATGC
>JASIBJ010000796.1 GCA_030045215.1 Streptosporangiaceae bacterium
GAGTGCTTGGCTGGGCGGTCGGCAACCCCGCAGTTCCGGCTGCGCGCTGGCGCTTCACCCTGACCCCGGACGGCGACGGGACCCGAATAACTCAGTGGGTTCAGATCGGGCCGGGTGAGAGCGGCATCAGCGAGATAATCGCGCAGATGCCCGACAAGGAGTCGCGGATCCTGCGCCGTCGGCTGGCCGAGCATCACGCCAACATGACCGCCACTCTCGAGGGAGTCAGGCGCCTGGCCGAGGGAGCCTGACGCGCGGCCCGCGGTTGCCGGACCGATCGGCGAGGAACGTGTTAGTCCTCTTGCGCTGGCCGGACACGGGTGACCGTGCTGGAGCGCAGATCCTCGGCCGGCTCGTAAAGCCGAGCCGACGACCCGGACGTCCTGGGCCTGACCGCACCGGCCATGATCGCCGTCATGCTCGTGATGACCACGATGGTGCCGAGAGCGGCCGGCAGGCCAACGACCTCAGCCAGACCGCCGATGACCGCCGGGCCGACGAGCATGCCCATGTAGCCGGTCGAGGTGACCAGCGCAAGATTGGGACCCGGCAGCCCCAGCCTCGACGCCGCGGTGAAAACGATCGGCACGACCACCGACAGCCCAGCCCCGAGGACGGCAAAGCCGGCCATTCCCGCCGCCGGCTGACCGAGCAGGAGTGCGCCCAGGAACGCGACGGCAGCGATGCCCGCCGACGCTCTAACGAGTCGCGCGGGTCCGGCCCAGTCGGTGAGCCGGTCGCCGGCCAGTCGACCGCCGAACATCGTGCAGGAGAACACCGTGTAGCCGATCGCGGCGACGCCGGGCGATGAGCCGAGCGAGCTGTGCAGGTAAACGGCGCTCCAGTCGCTTGCGGCCCCCTCGGCCAGGAAGCTGCCGAACGCGATCAGTGCCAGGCAGGCCAGCGTCCAGGACCACGCCGGCCAGCGTGAACGCGCGGTCTGGTGCGAGGGGTGCGCCGCTGGGGCGGCGGAGAACAGCTGCGCGCAGCCCGCGCCGGCAGCGAGGATGACAGCGGCCGCGAGCGCGAAGTTAGCCCGCGCCGACAAGCCCGTGGCGGCCGCGATGGCGCCAGCTCCGGCGCCGGCCAGCCCGCCTGCGCTGAAGGAGGCGTGGAACCTGGACATCGTCGTTTTGCCCAGGTGCTCCTGGACGGCTGCCGCCTCGGTGTTCATCGCGACGTCGGTCATGCCGATCCCGCCGCCCCAGCCAGCGAGCACGGCAAACAGCTGCCAGGGCGATCCAGCGAACGTGGTGAGCGGCAGCAGGACCGCCACGGCCAGAACGCCGAGCTGAGCGATCCGCCGCGGTGATACCGCGCCGAGCAGGGCGCCGGTCGCCGGCATTGCCAGCATCGAGCCCATCGCCGGGCCGAGCAGGACCAGCCCGAGCAGGCCGGCCGACAGGTGCAGCTCCGCCTTCACCGCCGGGATCCGCGCCGCCCACGTCCCGGCCCCGGCGCCGAGCGCGAAGAAGACGGCGGCTACGGCCGCGCGGGGGGCGACGGGGCGAGGCTCAGACACGCTGCACGGCGAGGCCCAGCGCCTCGAGGTCTGCGGCCTGGTCCGGCCCGGCGTCGGTCACCAGCAGGTCGACGTTATCCAGATCGCACACATGACTGAAAGTTACGAGCCCGAGCTTGGACTGATCGCCGATCACGATCTTGCGGCGAGCCGACCGGATCGCGGCTCGCTGAACCCTGGCGTCCGCGGGCTGATGGGTTGTCAGGCCCTCCCGCGCGTCGATGCCACAGCAGCCGAGGATATAGGTGTCGAAGCGCAGTCGTTCGAAGGCGACCTCCGCGAGCTCTCCGCTCAGCGAGAGCTCACCGGGCCGCACATCGCCGCCGGTCGCGATGAGCCGCACGGCGCTGTCTTCCGTCAGTTCCATCTGGACCCTAAGGCCGAGCGACAACACGGTGATCGGCCGGCCATGGATCGCGCGGGCCACCTCCATCGCGGTCGTGCCGCTATCGAGGATGATCGTCTCGCCATCGGCGATCAGCTCGGCGGCGGCCCGGCCAATCCGGCGCTTGGCCTGGACAGCTTCCATTGCCCTGATCGCGTACGGCGGCTCATTGCGGCGCAGGTTGACGCGGACCGCGCCGCCGTGGATCCGGCGAACAGCGCCGTCGCGTTCCAGCGCATCCAGGTCCCGGCGGATTGTCATCTCGGAGCAGCCGAGGTCTCCGGCGAGCTGCCGGACCTGAAGCTCACCGTTGCTCTGCATGGCGTCGATGAGAGCCTGCCGCCGCACTCGCACGTCCACGGTGTTAGTTCTAACACGTTGAGTGTGCGTTTGAACAGCGAGTCCTGAACGCGGTGACTCTGAGTATGCGCCCGTAACGCCCGACCCTCACTTTTCATCGACTCCGTACGGACAAAACCGAACAAGTTGTGCAAGAAAACGTACCAAACCGATGAAAGGTCAGAACCGACGCTCTCGGACTCGCCATAAATGGCGCAAACCACCGTGCGACGGGACTGGCACACGGGCTGGCCACGCGGGCGGCGTCGTGCCCGCGTCGGCGTGCTAGCTGAGGACGAAGCGCTCCACCGCGTTCGCGAAGCCCTCGTCCTCATTCGAGGTGGTCACCCTGCGAGCGCAGCGCTGGACGTCGGGGCTGGCGTTGCCCATCGCGATCGACAGGCCGGAGTGCGCGAACATCAGCACGTCGTTGGGCATGTCGCCGATGGTCGCGATGTCGTCGGGCTCGATCTCGTAGCGCTTCGCCAGGTACTTGACCACCGCGCCCTTGTTCGCCAGCGGGTGGGTGACGTCCAGGTAGTAGGGCTGTGACGCGGCCGCGGTCACGTGGTCACCGAACTTGTCATGGGCCGCCTGGGTCGCCTTCGCGACCGCATCATGGTCGTCGCTGACCCCGACCAGCTTGGCGACGTTCTCGGTCAGCCCGTGGACGCCGTCCTGCATGATCTTCGGTTCGAACTTGACCGTCCAGGCCTCGCGGGCCACGTGCGGACCGTCGGCCTTCGGTACGTACCAGTCCGCACCGCTGTAGAGCCACACATCCAGCGAGAACGACTCCATCAGCTCGGTCACCGGCACCACCAGGTCCTCCGGCAGCACCCGCTGCTCGATCACGTTCATTTCCCGGTCGACCAGGAGCCCGCCGTTGAAGGCGGCTATCGGAGTCTGAAGGTCCAGCGGCTCGATCAGCATGGCCATGCCGCGTGGCGGCCGGCCGCTGGTGATCGCGAAGATGACGCCGGCGTCGTGCAACTCGTGCACGGCAGCGATAGCCCGGTCGGTCAGCACCTTGTCCTGCGTGACCAGCGTGCCGTCGACGTCGGCCAGCATCAGCTTGACCCTGGCGCCGGTCACGCCGACCCTCCGACGGTCGTCGCGGCCGTGCGCTCGGCGCCATGGTAAGCGTCGATGACGTCGCGGTACCGGGCCGCGATCCG
>JASIBJ010000797.1 GCA_030045215.1 Streptosporangiaceae bacterium
GCTGCCGGGACCGGACGGGACGGTGACCGCGGCGGAGTCCTGGCTGGCGGCAGGGGACGGTGCTGAGGATCCGGCCGAGCCGCTGCCCCGCAGCGGATGAGCCGGACGGTGGGTGCCGCGGGACCAAGGCGGGTGCTCGTGCTGCGCTGCCCGGACTGGCTCACCGACGCCGACGAGCCGGTCGCGGCCGGAGAAGCGGCGCGCGCATTCGAGCCGGTCGTCGCCATGATCGAGGAGTTCTGCCCGCAGGTCGAGGTCCTGCAGCCTGGCCTTGCCGCCATCACCGCGCGCGGACCGGCGCGCTATTTCGGCGGCGAGGCCGCGCTGGCGGCGAAGCTGGCCGAGTCCGTCTGCCTGCACGGGTACTCCTGTCAGGTCGGCGTCGCCGACGGTCTGTTCGCCGCCGGCCTGGCCGCGCAGTCCGGGCCCGGCGGCCTGTTGGTACCACCAGGCGAGACACAGCAGTTCCTGGCCGGGGTGCCGGTGGCGGCACTAGGAATCCCCGAGCTGACCGACCTGCTGCCCAAGCTCGGTATCCGCACGCTGGGCGAGTTCGCCGCACTGCCCGCTGCCGAGGCAGGCAGCCGGTTCGGCGCGCAGGGCACCATCGCCCACCGGCTGGCCCGCGGCCTCGACCCGCGGCCGCTGGCCTCGCAGCCACCGCGGCTTGACCTGTCAGTGCAGCAGGCCTTTGACCCGCCCGCCGAGCAGTCGGACCCAGTGATATTCACCGCTAAGGCGCTGGCCGACCAGATGCATGCCAGGCTGTCCGCCCGCGGCCTGGCCTGCGTGCGCTTGCAGGTGCAGGTGCTCTGCGAGGACGGCCGGGAGCTCACCCGGTTGTGGCGGCACGACGGGCTGCTGTCGGCACTGGCCGTCGCGGAGCGGGTGCGCTGGCAACTCGATGGCTGGCGGGCCGACCAGGACAGGGACAACGGGATCGGAACGGGCGGCATCACCCTGCTGCGGCTCGTCCCTGATCAGCTAGTCAGGGCGACCGGACACCAGCTCAGCCTGTGGGGCGACGCGGTGGTCAGCGACCGGGTGGCCAGGGCCGCCATCCGGGTGCAGGCCATGCTCGGCCATGCGGCAGTGACCCGGCCGGTGCTCTCCGGCGGGCGCATCCCGGCCGAGCAGGTACTGCTGGTGCCATTCGGTGACACCGGGACGCCGCAGCGCCCGGCGGATCAGCCGTGGCCAGGGCAGATCCCGGCGCCCGCGCCGGCCACCGTATACCCGGAGCCACGTGCCGCCAGCGTTGCTGACGACCGGGGTGCGATCGTGTCGGTCAGCGGACGCGCGCAGCTGTCCGCGCCGCCCGCCTGGCTGTCGGTCGAAGGCGGTCCGGTCCGCGCCGTCACCTGCTGGGCTGGCCCGTGGCCTATCACCGAGCGGTGGTGGCATCCGGGTGGGGCCCGCAGGCAGGCCAGGTTCCAGCTGATCACCGGTGATGGGAGCGCGTGGCTCGCGGTCCTGCAAGACGGCCAGTGGCTGATCGAGGCACGGTACGACTGACCACCCTGGCCACGGCCGCCTCCCCTTCGTGATCAGGTCTGCAGCGCCTTGACCATCATCAGGCACGGGTTGCCCGGGTCCCAGAGGCCGTGCAGTTCCTCCAGCGGCCGGAAGCCCAGGCTGACGTAGAACCGCCTGGTCAACTCGTAACCGGCGTCCGGGTTGCTCGGGCCGAGAGTCTTTACCTGGAGATACTCCACGCCGTCGGCCGCGAGGTCAGCCTCGAGTGCACGCACGAGCGCCCGGCCGGCACCGCGGCGGTGCACCGCGGGATCTACGGCTAGCAGGTGAATCTCGGCCGACTGCCGGAAATGGCGCCGGGCGAGGAGGACACCGGCCGGCTCGCCACGGCCGGGCCGGTCACCGGGCCAGGCCAGATAGGTGGGCAGCTGGCGGGCGGCCTCGATGTAGGCCGAGTTCGACGCCTCGATGCCGAACCAGCCCGGCAGCAGCCCGAGCAGGCGCTGAACCGTGCCCGGGTCCTGCCCGCCCGAGCTGACGAACCAGTCCTCGCTGGCGGCAATGGTCACGACAGCACCGTAGCCACGTCCTTCGCGTCCCGGCCACCGCGGGGCGGGCGCCCGCCAAGGTGCGCCGGATCCGGCACCGGCCCGTCTCCGGGCACCTCGCCCTCGCGGGGATGGCGCAGCATCGTGCGTGATTGACTGGCTGATAACGACATTATATATTGACCGTCAATGAAAACTGACATAGATGCTGCGCTGGACGCACTCGGTGACCCGAATCGCCGCAGGATCCTCGGGCGGCTGGCCGCCGCGCCCGCCGACGTCGCCCGGCTGTCCACCGGGATGCCCGTCGGCCGCACCGCCGTGTCGATGCACCTGCGGGTGCTTAAGGCCGCCGGGCTGGTCGCCGACCGCGCCGACGGGAACCGCCGGGTCTACCACCTCGAACCGGACGCGCTGCGCCAACTGCGCGATCACCTCGACTGGTACTGGGAGCGGTCGCTGGCGGCCTATCAGCGGGCCGCCGAGGCCCGGGCAAGGGAGCAGGACATGACGGAGCAGCCGGAGATCATCGTCGAGAAGACCGTGCGGGTGAACGCCCCGCTCGCGGTCGCGTTCGACGTCTTCATCGAACAGCAGTGGTGGCCAGTCGACACCCATAACCTGGCGGAGACGCCCGGCAGCGAGGTCGTGCTCGAGCCGTTCCCCGGTGGCCGGTGGTACGAGCGTGCACCCAACGGCACGGAAACCGACTGGGGCATAGTGCTGGATTGGCAGCCCCCGTACCGGCTGCTGCTGACCTGGCAGGTAAGCCCGCGCTGGACCTACGAGCCGGACCCGGCCCGCGCCTCGCAGATCGAGGTCACCTTCACCCCCGACGGCCCGGACGCGACCAGGGTTCACTTCACCCACCGCCACCTCGAGCGCTATGGCCCTCAGGCGGAGAGAATGCGCAAAATCCTTGACGAGAAGGGCGGCGGGCCGCTGGACGCCTTCGGCCGGCACATCAGTTCAGGGACGTCGTCAGCCGTGCTCCAGCAGACACAACAGTAGACGGGAAGCGAACCGATGACGGTCCAGTCCGTGATGCCCCACCTGTACACCGCCGACGTCGAGCGTGCCGTCGTCTTCTACCGCGACCAGCTCGGCGGCACGCAGACCTTCAGCGTCCCCCCAACCGGGCCAGCCCGGCACGTAGAACTCCGCCTCGGCGACACCACCATCGCCCTCTCCCACCGCGACGCCGTGACCAGGCATGGGCTGCCGGCACCCACACCCGGTCATCCGATGGAACTGACCATTGAGTGCGACTCGGCCGACGACATGATCACCGTTTTGCGCGCCCGCGGCACCCCGGTGCTGGTGGAACCGCACAACGGTTATGGCCACCGCCGGGCGTACGTGACCGATCCGGACGGCAACTGGATCGCGCTCATCAGCAAGCAGGCGTAGCTCAGGATCGGTCGGCGCAGTGCCGCCGTATCGTGTCGAGCACCAGGCGTGGCTCCCGGATGGTCGGGTAATGATCAACACCAGGCATCCTGATCAGCTCGCAGCCGGGAATGCGCGCGGCGGCCTGCTCGACGCACGCGATCAGCGCCGGGTTGTCCTTATCACCAACCAGCAGGACGGCGGGCGCGCGCAGGTCGCCAAGCCGGTCGAAGGCCGGCTCGGCCTCCTGCTCGAACTGGTCGTAAGCCCACGCGCGTACGGCCGATCTGGCCAGCTCAGCCACAACGGGGTCAGGACCGGCCGCGCCCCACACCTCCAGGCAGAGCTCGACCAGGCCATCCTCGTCGGCTGCCTCCTCCAGCGCCGCGTAGCGGGTGTTGATCTCTGGCTCCTGTGGCCATTCATAGCCGCTGATGCCAGTGGACAACAGGACCAGCGACCTGACCCGGTCCGGTTCGCCGAGAGCGAAGTCGACCGCGGTCGCGCCGCCCATGCTGCAGCCGGCGAAGTGCGCTTCGGCGATGCCGAAATGGTCGAGTACCGCATGCAGGTCGTCGCGGAGGACGTACCGCTCGGTCGGAGCAGGCGAGCGACCGTAGCCGCGCACGTCGTAGCGGATCGCGCGGAACCTCTCAGTCAGCTCGGGCCAGAGCGGGTCCCACATCCGCGAGTCGCCCACGCCCTCGTGCAGCAGGATGAGCACCGGGCCTGATCCGCGCGAGTCCTCGGCCCAGACTTTGTCGGCCCCGACCGGCACCATTGTCTGCATGGTTCCCGACGGTAAACCCTGCCGCCTCGCAGATTCATCTGAGTTTCGGCGGGGGCGAGCCGGCGAGCGAGCGGGCGCCCGGCGACGAGCGGGTGATAGCGCATGAGCAAGGCCGGCCACGTCTGCGATGGAGCTGACCCGGTCGATGCGGCCGAGTTGATGGACCGGCTGCGGCGAGAGCCGTGGTTGCTGCGTGCCCTGGATGCCACGGCGGCCTCCGGCCTGCCGGATGCGTGGGTTGGTGCGGGCGTCATCAGGGACGTGGTGTGGGGACAGCTGTGCCGTGGCTTCGACCCAGGGGATGTCGCCGACATCGATGTGGCCTACTTCGACCCGGACGACCTGAGCAGGGCGCGTGACCTGGCGGCGCAGGAGACGCTCGCCGAGAACGCCAGCCTGCCGTGGGAGGCGACGAACCAGGCCGCCGTCCACACCTGGTATCACCTGCATTTCGGCGGCCCGCCGGTCGGCGCGCTCTCCAGCGTGCACGACGCGGTGGCTACCTGGCCGGAGACCGCCACCTGCGTCGCGATCAGGAAGGCGCCAGGCGGATTCGAGGTCTGCGCTCCGCACGGGCTCGGCGACCTGCTGGCCGGCATCTGGCGGGCGAACCCGGTCCGGGTAACCCCGGCGATCTCCTGGGCCAGGCTGGCCAGGCACCAGGGCCGGCGCTGGTGGCCCGCGGTGACGGCGGTGCCGCCGGGAGAGTGAGCCGGGACCCGGACGGATCCGGGTCGGGCACGCGGCAGCGATTCGCCGACCGGGCCGGGCGTGGTCATACTGTGCGGATGTCGGCCACCGACGAGACAGCTGAGATTGACCGGATCAACCGGGCGGGCGTCGCTGCGGCGGTCGCGCTGGCCCATGAGCTCGGCCTGCCCCCAGCGGACCCGCATGTCCTGTCCAGCAGGGGAAACCTGCTGGTCCGGCTGGCGCCGGCACCGGTTGTGGCCAGAGTCGCGACACTGACCGCCTCGGGCAGGCACGAGCCGGCGGCCTGGCTGGCCAGGGAGGTTGCGGTGGCCGGTTACGTGGCCGCCCGCGGCGGGCCGGTGGTCGCCCCGACCTCCATGGTCCTGCCCGGCCCGTACCGGCAGGACGGCCTGGCGATCAGCCTGTGGGACTACGTGCCGCCATCGCCCCTGCGGCCGAAGCCGGCTGAAGCGGGCGCCGCCCTGGCCCGCCTGCATTATGCGGCCGCAGGCTGCCGGGCCGAACTGGGCTACCTGACGCCCGCGAGGGATCTGGTGAGTGAGGGCCTTGCCGTCCTGGAACGCGACGATGTCCTGGACCCGGCGATCCTCGATGCGCTGAGGACCCGGCATGCTCGGATCCTGGCCGGCCTGCCTGCTTCAGGACCATCGATCGTGCTGCATGGCGACGCGCAGCCCGGCAACCTGCTGGCAGCCGACGGCGGATGGCGCTGGGTCGACCTGGGGGAGACCTGCCGGGGCCCGGTCGAATGGGACCTGGCGGTGCTGGCCGGGCAGAGCGGCGCGGGAGCCGAAGCGGCCCTGCGTGGCTATGCCGACACGGCGGGCTGCGCGGTGCCGGCGGCCGGATCGCTCGCGCCGTTTATTCGGGCGCGTCAGCTCAAGGCGACGGTCTGGGCGCTGTGGATGGCGCACCGCTATCCCGCCCGATACCGAGACAGAGCCCGTGAGCTGCTGGCCGCCGTACTCGGTGACTGACCGCTAGCCAACTTCGATGGTGGTGGCCGCGCGCTCGAAGATCGGCAGGAACCTGGCCGGGTCGTCGGTGGAGAACGTGACGATGCAGGTCCGACCGGTGTCGGACAGGGCCACGACCTGCAACTCGGTCACGGCATAGCCGGCGCTGGCGGTGAGGACCAGCCGCGCCGCGAACGCCCGCCCGCCGGCCACGGACGCCGGTGTCACCGCGATCACGCTCGCCTTGATCTGCGCGTACTCGGCCCGCATTGCGGTCTCAAGGCCCACGATGGTGTCAGGCCCGGCGGAAGCTGCGGTCCTGCCCTGGCACAAGGCGGTCGCATTCGTGGTGAAGCCGTGCGCCGATGTCGTACTCGACCCCGGATCGGCGAAGAACAGGGCGCCTTCTTCCTTCAAGGAAGTCAGGTCCGCCCGCAGGGTGCTATAGCCGATTCCCGTGGTGGCAAACTCGCGCGTCGCCTGGCCCACGCTCACCTGGGCAAGATTGAGGGCCACCCAGGTCTGCGGGATCGCCACCCACACGAGCATGGTGTCGCTGCCGACCCACGTGTAGCCGGCGGGCGCCGCCTGCGCTGGACGCTGACCGAGGTCGGCAGATTTGGGCGTGGCCGAGGTCGCGGTGGCGTGATTCGGCCCCTGGCCCGAGGACCCAGAGCAGCCGGCGCAGGCCGTGATCAGGGCCGCGGCCGCTATCGCTGCGGCCGTGCGGGCTCGCTCCAAGATGGCTGCCATCCGGGTCTCCGGCTCTCGCGGGCGTTGGCCTGGCAAAGGCCAGATCCGGCCTTTCGCCACCGGCCAGGATAAGACGCGCGTACCCGAAGCGTGCGGCAAAGACGGCGATGCCCGGTATGAGAGCCGCGCGGTTCGGACTGTTCCCGAAGGCCGGGCTTCCGATAGCTGGGGAACATGTATTCGATTGCCTCTCTTGAATGTCAGTGGCCATCGTTATGCTGATCGAAGAAGCTGACATCGAGTCCGGCTCCCCTGGGGAGCCGGGCCGCAACTAGAGGCGGCAGCATGGGCTGGAATAACCCGCCGATCCCGTGGCGGGAGCTTGAGCGGCAGCTGTCCTGGGGGACAGCGAACGGCGCCGCCGACGCGCCTCCGCCTGCCGGTGGCCGCCCTGACGGCCAGGAAGAAGCACGCCGGGCCGTCACCCGGCTCCCTGTCGCTAACACCCCTGTCGCTAACACCCCTGTCGCTAACACCCCTGCCGCCAGCCAGGTACCGGCCTGGGCCGAGCTGCACTGCCACTCGTCCTACAGCTTCCTGGACGGGGCATCGAGCCCGGCCGAGCTGGTGCAGGAGGCAGCGGAGCGGGGCCTGTCCGCCCTGGCCATCACCGATCACGACGGCATGTACGGGGTGCCGCAGTTCGCCCAGGCCGCGGCGCGCCTGCGCGACAGCGGGACCGGACTCGGCACGGTGTTCGGCGCGGAACTCAACCTGGGCCTCGCCCGCGGCACCTCACGGGCCGGCCCTCCTGACCCGGCCGGACGGCACCTGCTCGTGCTCGCCCGCGACCCGGAGGGCTACCGCAGGCTGTGCCAGGTCATCAGCGCTGCCCAGCTGGCCGGGGGCGAGAAGGGACGGCCCGTCTACGACGAGGAGGCGCTGGCCGCCGCGCACGGCGGCCACTGGGTGATCCTCACTGGCTGCCGCAAGAGCGCCGTGCCCGCCGCGCTTGCCAGGAGCGGTCCCGAGGCCGCGGCCAGGGAGCTCGCGCGGCTCACCGCCGTCTTCGGCCCGGACAACGTGAAGGTCGAGCTGGCCTTCGGCAACGACCCGGCCGACGACGAGCGCAACAACGTACTGGCCGAGATCGCCGCGCAGCACGGCCACGGCATCGGCGTGATCGCCAGTAGCAACGTGCACTACGCCGCGCCGCAGGATGCCAGGCTCGCGCAGGCACTGGCTGCGATCA
>JASIBJ010000083.1 GCA_030045215.1 Streptosporangiaceae bacterium
TCGGCCACGGTGACCGGCTCGCCGATGCTCACCCGGTGCCCGGCCCGCAGCGACTGGCTGGTGTCGCCCGCGCCTTCTGGTTCGACCCCGATGACCGCGGCGCCGGGGTGGAGTCCCTTCACCGCAGTTGCCACGCCCGCGATCAGCCCGCCCCCACCGACCGGCGCGAGCACGAGATCAAGCGAACCGGCTTGTTCCGCCAGCTCCAGTCCCACGGTCCCCTGGCCCGCCATGACGGCGTAGTCGTCAAACGGGCGGATGATCGTCAGCGAGCGCTCGGCCGCGATCGCGGCGGCCACCTCCTCGCGCCGCTCCGATGCCGGGTCATAGGGCCGCAGTTGCGCGCCGTACCCGGCGATGGCCGACAGCTTGAGCGCGGAGCCGGTGGCCGGAACGACGATCACCGCCGGGATGCCAAGCAGCCGGGCCGCGAGCGCCACGGCCGCACCGTGATTGCCCGACGAGTAGGCGACGACGCCGGCTGCCCGCTCCGCCTCGGTGAGCTGGCTGAGCCGGTTATAGGCGCCGCGGAACTTAAACGAGCCGCTGCGCTGGAACGACTCGGGCTTCAGCATGACCGTCGCGCCGCACTCAGCATCCAGCGTGGCCGAGGTGAGCAGCTGGGTGTGGTGCGCCGCGCCAGCCAGCCGCTCGGCGGCCGCCTGGACATGCTTGAGTGTCAGTTCGCCGGCACCGATGGGGGCCTCCTGCAGTCGGGGTCGTCTGCCTGTCTACCATGCCGTCGGGTAGTGCGGAGCGCCTGGTCCTGTCGTGCAATGTCCGAATTACGCGCCCGGATTTCCGCTGTACCTGGCCACGGCATCGGGCGCGCGGCTACCGGGAGTACGGCGTTGACGTGATTCGGCGCGGCCAGCGGTGGTCGGCCGGTCCGGCCGCGAGATAGCCTTCGGGCCTATGGTGAAGCGCCTTGACCCTCTGGAGAGCACGCCGCCAGCCTTCGGCGCGGAGGCAGCCAGGCAGATTCTGCGGGAAGGCTTCGGCGTCGAGTCGTCGTCCCTCGAGCCCCTCGTGGGCGAACGGGACCAGAACTTCCGCGTCGACACAGCCGACGGGCAGCGTTTCCTGTTCAAGATCTCCAATCCGGCCGATGACGGGCCCATCCTGGCGATGCAGGCCGACGCTCTGCTTCACATCGAGCGAGTGGATCCGGGCCTGCCGGTGATGCGTGCCCTGCCGACCGCGGCGGGAGACTCCTGGCTCGAGGTGCCGGGACCTGAGAGCCGGATCTACCCGGTTCGGCTCTTCACGTTCCTGCCGGGGCGGGTCACCGCGAACACGGCGCTGACCACCAAGGCGATCTGGTCGCATGGGCAGATCACGGCCCGTCTGGGGCGGGCGCTGCGTGGTTTCTTCCATCCCTCGGCCAACTACGAGATCTTGTGGGACATCACCCAGTTGCCCAAGGTCCGCCCGCTGCTCACCCATGTCTCCGACGGCCAGCGCCGGGCTCAGGTGGAGTCGATTCTGGACCGGTTCGAGGCCCGGGTCGCGCCGGCGCTGCCCGCGCTTCGCGCACAGGTGATCCACGGCGACATGAGCCTCGACAACGTGCTCTTCGACGATGACCTTCTGGTCAGCGGGATCGTGGACTTCGGGGACATGACCCACGCGCCGCTGGTCTGCGATCTCGCCGTCGCCATCGCCGATGTGCTCCACGGCCGCGTCGATGCGATCGAGGCGGCCGACGCGATCATCGGCGGTTACGTCTCGGTGACGCCGCTCGAAGACGAGGAGGCCGAGCTGCTGGCGGACCTGGTGGCGGCCAGGCTCGCCACCGAGGTGACCATCACCGCCTGGCGGAGCGGGCTCTACCCGGACAACGCCGCGTATGCCGCGAGCGGCGAGCCGGGGGCCCGCGTCTTCCTCGACGCCATCGAGGCGGCGGGAATAGACGCTGTCGGGCGGCGGTTCCGCGATGCCTGCCGTCGGCTCCCCTACCGAAGGTCTGACACCGGTGCTCTGCTCGAGCGCCGCCGCCGGGCTCTGCCCCGATCGCCGCTGTTCTACTCCCAGCCGGTGCACCTCGTCCGCGGCGACGGTGTCTGGCTGTTCGACCCCGACGACCGGCGGTACCTCGACTGTTACAACAACGTGCCCGTGGTCGGGCACAGCCACCCGCGGGTCGTGGAGGCCGTGACGCAGCAGCAGCGGCTGCTCGCGACTCACAGCCGCTACCTGCACGAGGCGATCGTCGAACTCGCCGAACGGCTCAAAAGCACCCTGCCGCCGGACTTGGACGCGGTCATGGTCGTGAACTCCGGCAGCGAGGCCAACGACCTTGCCTGGCGGATTGCCCGAGCGGCCACGGGGCGGTCCGGTGCGGTCGTGACCGCTTGCGCCTACCACGGGCTGACCGAGGCTACCCATGCCCTGTCCCCCGAGGTTTGGGGCAAGAGAGAGCAGCCTGCCCACGTCGCGACGATCCCTCCGCCGGACGGGTACCGCGGCCCGTACCGCCGGGAAGAAGACGGATGGGTGCAGCGGTACGCCGCCCACATCGATGACGCAGCTCGAGCGCTCGGCGATCGCGGCTTCGCCGCCATATACCTGGATCCGGCCTTCACCGCCGACGGCATCCTCTCGCCCCCTCCCGCCTACCTGGGGGAAGCAGCCCGGCGGGCACGGACGCTGGGAGGGCTTGTCGTGGCCGACGAAGTCCAAGCCGGTCACGGCCGGTTCGGGACGCATCTCTGGAGCTTCCAGGCGTCAGGAATCACGCCTGACATGGTGGTGATGGGCAAACCGATGGGCAACGGCTTCCCGGTCGCCGCCCTGGTAGTCAGGTCCCAGCTGCTCGGGGCCGTGCCCGAGGAAGTCGAGCTGTTCAGCACCTACGGCGGCAACCCCGTAGCCTGCGCGGCCGCGCTCGCGGTCCTGACCGTCATCGAGGATGAAGGCCTGCTGGGCAACGCCGTGAAAGTCGGCTCCTACCTGCGGCA
>JASIBJ010000798.1 GCA_030045215.1 Streptosporangiaceae bacterium
TTCAACGTGATCTGCGGCGACCGGGACACCGGCCGCACGCTGGTGTCGCACCCGGTTCCGCAGATGGTGTCGATCACCGGCAGCGTGCGAGCCGGCAAGGAAGTCGCGGCCGCAGCCGCGGCCGGGCTCAAGCGAGTGCACCTGGAACTCGGCGGCAAGGCCCCGGTCATCGTGTTCGACGACGCCGACCCGGCCAAGGCGGCCGAGGCCATCGCGATCGCCGGCTACTTCAACGCCGGGCAGGACTGCACCGCCGCGACCAGGGTGCTGGCCGGGCCGCGCATTCACGACGACTTCGTCGCCGCCCTGGCGGAGCAGGCGGCAGCACAGGTCACGGCCGGGCCGGACAACGAGGACGCCACCTACGGCCCGCTGAACAACGCCAGCCAGCTGGAGCGAGTCTCGGGGTTCATCTCACGGCTGCCCGATCACGCCAGGATCGTGTCCGGCGGCAAGCCGACCGGCGACCGCGGCTACTTCTACGAGGCCAGCGTGATCGACGGGCTCCGTCAAGACGACGAGATCATCCAGAACGAGGTCTTCGGCCCGGTCATCACCGTGCAGAGGTTCAGTGACGAGGAAATGGCGCTGCGCTGGGCCAACGGCACCGAGTACGGCCTGGCCTCGTCGGTCTGGACCTCCGACCACGGCCGGGCGATGCGCATGTCGCGGGCGCTGGACTTCGGCTGCGTGTGGATCAACACCCACATCCCGCTCGTGGCCGAGATGCCGCACGGCGGCTTCAAGCACTCCGGGTACGGCAAGGACTTGTCCATGTACGGCTTCGACGACTACACGCGGATCAAGCACGTGATGTCGTCACTGGACTGAAGCGCGTTCTGGCGGACTTCTGTCAGGCGGCGCGCTTGTAGGCGCGGACGGCCAGCGGGATGAACACGAGGAAGATGCCCGCGAGCCAGGCGATGCTCTTCCACAGGTTGGCCTCGATCGGGCCGCCGAGTGCCAGCGCGCGCATGGTGTTGATCACGAAGGTCACCGGCTGGTTGTTCGCGAATGCCTGCAGCCAGCCGGGCATGGACTGGATCGGCACAAACGCCGAACTGAGGAACGTCAGCGGGAACAGCCAGATCAGCCCGAACGCCTGGACCGATTCCTCGTCCTTGATCGCGAGCCCGGTATAGGCGGCGATGACGCAGCACGTCAGCCCCAGGACGATGGCGAGAACCACCATCAGGATCGCCGGCCCGGCGCCGTTCTCGAACCGGAAGCCGACCGCGTACCCGACGCCGACGACGATCAGGATCGTGACGGTCATCCGCAGCGTGTCGGCCACCAGCCGGCCGGTGAGGACCGCTGACCGGGCCATCGGCATGGACCGCAGCCGGTCGATGACGCCCTTCTGCAGCTCTTGTGCCAGCGCGATCGCGGTGCCGAAGCAGGCGAACGCCGCCGTCTGCCCAATGATCCCTGGCATCAGGAAGTTCACGTAGCCGCCCGGCACGCTGCTGACATGGATCGCGCCGCCGAATACGTACCGGAACATCAGCACGAAGATGACGGGCTGAATCACGGTGAAGAACAGGTACGCCGGGACGCGGTACCAGACCAGCAGGTTGCGCCTCGTGATTGCGAACGTGTCCGAGAGCGCCCAGCGCGCCCGGACGAAGGGGCCGGGATCGGCCAGCGGTGGCAGCGTCGTCGCAGTCGCGGCGGTCATCGTGACACGCTTTCGGTCGCAGCATCGGCTTCGTCCTGGCCGTCGGTACGGCCCCCGGAACTGTCGCCTGGCCCGCCAGTGCCACGACGCGCCCGGCGGCCGCGCCGTCCCTGGCCGCGCCGTCGATCCGGGCCTGCCCCCTCCTCGTCTTCCTCGGCCGCGTGTCCGGTCAGCGCCAGAAACACGTCGTCCAGCGACGGCCGACGCAGCGCCAGGCCCTGCGTGCGGACCGCGACAGCGTCCAGGCCACGCACGGCCTCGATGAGCGCGTCGGATCCGCGGCCGCCGACGCCGACACTGACCACGCCGGTCTCCTTGTCGGCGTGCGGTTCGCTCTCGCCAAGCGGCGCCACGGCCCCGACCGCGTCGCTGATCCTGGACCGGTCAGGCACGGTGAACTCCAGCACGTCGCCGCCGACCCGGCTCTTTAGTTCCTCCGCGGTGCCTGCCGCGATCACGAGCCCGTGATCGATGACCACGATCTGATCCGCCAGTTCGTCGGCCTCGTCGAGGTACTGGGTGGTGAGCAGCAGCGTCGTCCCGACCTCCACCAGCGACCTGATGATGTCCCACATGCCCAGGCGCGACCGCGGGTCAAGACCAGTGGTCGGCTCGTCGAGGAACAGCACCTTCGGATCGCCCACCAGGCTCGCGGCCAGGTCAAGCCGACGCTGCATGCCGCCTGAGTAGGTTTTGGCGGGCCGGTCGGTGGCGTCGACGAGGTCAAACCGGTCGAGCAGTTCGATCGCGCGGGCACGGGCCGCTGACCAGCTCAGGTGATACAGCCGCCCGATGATCTCGAGGTTCTCCCGGCCGGTGAGCTCTTCCTGAATCGCGGCCGACTGGCCCGACAGGCCGATCATCCGACGCACGGCCGCCGCGTCCCGCACCACATCCCGGCCCTCGACCACGGCCCGGCCGCCGTCTGGCTGCAGCAGCGTGGTGAGGATGCGGACGGCGGTCGTCTTCCCCGCACCGTTCGGGCCGAGCAGTCCGAGTACCGTTCCGCGCGGTACCGCCAGATCGATGCCACGCAGCGCGTGGACCTCACCGAACGACTTCGTCAGACCCTCGACCAGGATTGCCGACTCCGTGCTGGACTGCGTCACCCCGTCCCCCTCCGATCAGGTTCACCGAATCGAACCTACCGGGTGACGTCGGGCCGAGGTCAAACCAGTAATGTCCAGGCCACTAGTGGCGGCGCGCGCGGCGGCGGCGGACTCCCAGGAATACGAGGATCACCGCGAGCAGTCCGGCGGCGGCCGGCAGCACGCGCTTGAGGACGGGCAGCCCGGCCACGCCGAGCAGGTCGATGGCATCGTCCTCCGGTTGCCAGCTCACCGGCTCGCGGGGCGCCGTCGCGGCGGGCTGGGCGGGTGCGCCGCCATTGGCCGCCGCCTTCCTCGCCGCCGTGCCGCTGACTACCTTCTGGCTCCCGTCGGCCGCCGGCGCGGTCGTGGCGGCGGACTCTTCCTGGCTAGCCGGCTCCGGCGCGGCGGCGGGCTCGGCGTCTGCCTTCGGTGCGCCGGCTGAGGCGGGGCTGACTGCGCTGTGCGCGCCTGCCGCCGGCGCCTCCGACCCGGTCAGGGCCAGACCGCGGTCGGCCAGCCGGCTGCTGATCTCGGCCACGGAGGCCGGCCCGATGTTGCCGATGGCCAGCAACTGGTCGGGAGTGCGCCGGACGAGGTCGCCGAGCGTCTGGATCCCGTCGCGGCGGAGGCTGTTCCAGGCCCTGATCGGGAGGTTCAGCACATCGATCGGCAGCGCCTCGTCGGACGTGGCTGTCGCGGGCTCCCCCTCGTTCCCCGCAGAATCGACCTCCTCGTCCTCTTCCGCTTCCGCCGCCAGCATCGCGGCCAGATTGTCGGCGAACATGCCGATGATCTTGCTGCCTACCTCGGTCATGACGCCGCGGCCGAACTGGGCGGGCTTGCCGGTGACGTTGAGGTTCGTGTGCACGGTCACGTGCGTCTGATCGCCCTCGGGCTCGAGTTCCGAGCGCACGGCTGCCGACGCGGTGCCGGCCCCGCGCGTCTCCTTGCCTGAGGCCTCCAGCGTCACCGCGTGGGCAGCGCGGTCGCGCTCGGTGAATTTGGCGGTCCCGGCGTAGGTCATGCTGATCGGTCCGACCTTCACCTTGATCCGGCCCTTGATCTCGTCGCCGTTCACTGAGTCGAGCGTGGCGCCGGGCATGCAGGGCGCCACCCGCTCGACATCCAGGAGCACATCCCACGCCCGGTCCATCGGGACTGGGACTGTGAACGAGTGCTCAAGCTCCATGAATCAGACTCCCGCCGCAGCTGCCAGGGCCCGCCCGGTCAGCACCCGCGCGAGGTGGCTCCGGTAGTCGGGCGCCCCGTGCAGATCCGCAGGCGGGTTCGTTCCCTCGGCCGCCGCCGCCGCGGCGGCAGTCAGGGTGGCAGCGCTGGCGTCCGCCCCTGCGGCGGCCGCCTCGACGGCTGCCGCACGGATCGGTACCGGGCCCATGTTGGTCAGCCCAACCCTGGCCTCGGTTACCTGGCCGTTGGAGCGCCTCGCCAGCGCAGCGACACCGACAATCGCCCATGCCTGCGCGGTCCGGTGGAACTTCTCATAACGATAGCCCCAGTCCTTCCCAAGCTTGGGCACCCGTATACCGGTCAGGATCTCGCCTGGGCCAAGCGCCGTGGTCAGGTAGTCGACGAAGAAGTCGCCGGCGGGAATCTCCCGCTGGCCAGCCGGGCCGCTGACGATCATCGTGCCGTTCAGGGCCAGGACGACCGCGGGCAGGTCACCAGCCGGGTCGGCGTGGGCCAGGGAGCCGCCAAGCGTGCCCCGATGGCGCACGGCCGGGTCGGCGACGGTGCTGGCTGCCTCCGCGAGCAAGCCGCAGTGCTCCGCAATGAGCGGATCATGCACCAGCTGGTAGTGCGTGGTCCGCGCGCCGATCAGCAGGTCCCCGCCGGCGTCGGTAACACCCCGCAGGTCCTCCAGCCCGCCGAGATCGACCAGCAGGTCCGGATAGGCCAGCCGCAGCCGCAGTAGCGGCATGAGGCTCTGCCCGCCCGCGATCACCTTGGCGTCGTCGCCGCCATCGGCCAGCGCCCTGATCGCCTCATCAAGCGACGACGGCCGCACGTACTCGAACTTCGCCGGAATCATGCTGCGCCTCCGCTGTTTGCCGCACCGCTGTTTGCCGCACCGTTTGATGCACCGTTAGCCGACTGGATTGCCCGCCACACGCGTTCCGGTGTGCAGGGCATCGTCACGTCGTCGACTCCGAGGGGCCGCAGCGCATCGATGATCGCGTTGACGACCGCCGGGGTGGACGCGATCGTGCCAGCTTCGCCGACGCCCTTGACGCCGAGGCGGTTGCTCGCCACCGTCTCGTTGCGGCTGGTCACGTACGAGGGCAGATCTGCCGCGGACGGCAC
>JASIBJ010000799.1 GCA_030045215.1 Streptosporangiaceae bacterium
GGATGGACAGTTCGCCGGCCACGGTCCCGGCCGCCTCAGTTGGGTAGTGGAAGCCGAGGGTGGGCGCGTTGTCTCCGGCCTCGCAGCCGGCGAGCAGCGGGATCAGCGCGGCGATCGAAACGATCAGCAGCCGGCGCAGCCGTGCGTTACCCCAGCGCTGGCCGACACCGGCGCTCCTGATCACTGCAGTGCTCCCCTCGTCACGAGGCAGGTCCTCCGGACGTCGGAAAGCGTAGCCATAGGCCCGAATGAGCTTGGCGCCGGCCCGGCTGTATGCCCGCCCGCAGACTGCCAAGGCCAGTTCTCGCCTGCAGTCAGCGGCGATCTGAGCCTCGGCTCACACGTTGTGCAGAACCATTGGCAGGTCTTGGCTGGTGTCCAGTCGCTGGAAGTAGGAGACCGAGCCCCGCGCGGTCACGACGAACGCGGTCAGCCCGATGTAGGTATTGTTGTCGAGCCTGCCCGTCACGTCCCGGGCCAGCACGATGTCGTGGCCGAGTTCTACGGCGAGCCGCTGAGCCTGGACCGAACTGCGGCCGGTATAGAGCAGGTAGTCGTCCACCCCGTCGACACGAGCGAGGTTAGCGAGCTCCGTGGCCTGCGCGGTGCAGGAGCATCTCGCGGGGACCATCAACAGCACGGCCGGCCCCAGCGAACGCAGCTCGCGCCGGCTACCCGACACAATCACGGCATCGCCGGCCAGGCCGGGCGCTTCCCTCATGACCGGAGCGGGGAGGGCTCCGGGGGTGCTCTGCCCCGGCATGCCCTGATCGATGGAGGTCGCCGTGAACAAGGTCAGCAGCGTCCCGGAGATGAGGGCGAATACCAGGCAGCAGATCAGTAGCGGCACCACCATGCTGTCCCTGGACAGCACACCATGCATGCGCCGGCTGCGCCGATTGCGCCGCAGGGCCCGCTGCTCGCGGTGGTACGCCTGCACGTCCCGGTCGAGCTCCCGAGCGTCGTCGGGAATCTCGATGTCGACCGGCGGCAGGCCCGTGTCGTCCCGATCCGGGTCGCTGCCAGGACTCACGTGCACCTCCCCGGCAGGTTCGAAGTCCCTCCTCTCAGTATGGTCCAGGAGGGGTCCGGGCCGCGCAGTCAGCCCTCCATCGATTTGTGATCAGCCGGACGCCGGGCGTGACAGCCGCCGGGTCGAGTCGGCCGCGACAATTTCCACCGAGCGCTATCTGCGCCATTGACCTGCATCTTTGCCCGTTAAGGAGGGCTAATCACCTCGGCCGCCCGTGATAAGATGGGTGTCAGCGGAAGGGGTACATGCCACATGTCTTTCAAGGTCGGCGACACCGTCGTCTACCCCCACCATGGGGCTGCTCGGATCGAAGAGATCGAGACCCGTTCGATCAAGGGTGAGGATAAGACTTACCTCGTGCTCAAGGTCGACAAGGGCGACCTGACTGTGCGTGTTCCCGCCGATAACGCTGAGCTGGTTGGCGTGCGGGACGTGGTCGGACAGGAAGGGCTTGAGCGGGTGTTCGAGGTGCTGCGCGCCCCGTATACCGAGGAGCCGACTAACTGGTCCCGACGGTACAAGGCCAACCTGGAGAAGCTTGCCTCAGGCGATGTCAACAAGGTCGCCGAGGTAGTCCGCGACCTGTGGCGCCGTGATCGCGAGCGCGGCCTGTCGGCCGGCGAGAAGCGCATGCTGGCCAAGGCCAGGCAGATTCTCGTCAGCGAACTCGCGCTGGCCGAGAAGACCAACGAGGACAAGGCCGAGGCCCTGCTCGACGAGATTCTCGCGTCCTGACGCCTGATGCCCGGCCTGTTGCCGCGCGTCGGGATCGGTGTGGACGTGCACCCTGTTGGCGCTGGTCGGCAGCTCTACCTCGCCGGTCTGCTCTGGCCGGGTGAGCCCGGACTCACCGGCCATTCCGATGGTGACGTGGCGGCACATGCTGCTTGCTCCGCGCTCCTGTCGGCAGCCGGTCTTGGCGACCTCGGCGGTCAGTTCGGAACCGACCGTCCCGAGTGGGCGAACGCCTCAGGATCTGACCTGCTCGCTGAGACGCGCAGGCTGGTGATACAGGCGGGCTTCCAGATCGGGAACGTGGCCGTCCAGGTCATCTGCAACCGTCCCAGGATCTCGGTCCGGCGTGAGGAAGCTCAGCAGGCCCTGTCCGCGGCACTCGGCGGCGCCGACGTCTGCCTATCAGCGACCACGACCGATGGCCTCGGCCTGACCGGCCGGGGTGAGGGCATCGCCGCGATCGCCACTGCGCTGCTCGGCCGCGAATAGGAGACATCAGGGCGGCTGCCGGCCTGGAGCTGGCCGTCACTGGCCAGCCGGTGGCGCCGGCGAGCTCCACATCCGGTGAAAGACCGGCATCTCCGGATCGGTTGCCTCGCCAGGCGCGGAGCGGTCGTCGCCCGCGTCGGCGCTCCCCGAGTCATCCCGGCTGCCCAAGTCCCCATCGCTGGTCTGGTCGTCGGCGTCGAGAGCCGGTTCGCCCTCGGGCGTCTCGCCGGTCACGCGCCGCGACCCGGCCAAGTCCGATGGTGCCTGGGAGACGGACTCGACCGTGTCGGCCGGCGTCTCCACTGCGGACGCCGCCAGTACCGCCGGTGCCGACACCGCGGCTGGCTCGGCGGCAGTCGGCTCAACGGCAGGCGGCTCGGCGGCACGCGGTGGCTCGACGGGCGGTGCTGTCGCGGCGAGCTCGTCCCCTCCGAATCCCGGTACCAGCGGCAGGTTCGGCGCGGGTGGCTGCGGCTCCGGCTGCCACCGAGTTCGTGGCTGGCCGCGTCCGGTGACCCGGTTGCCGGCGAGGCGGCGCAGCCTGGCCTGCCGCAGCATCGCCAGGAGTAGAGCGAAGGCGATGAGCACCAGCACCCACGGCACGACCGCCGCGGTCACCGCAGCGTCCTGGGCGGGGAGCTTGCGCCCGGCCGCGTGCAGCGCATCGGCTCCCGCGGCGGCCGACACCAGGGCGAGCAGGCACGCCCACGCCAGCACCTTGCTGGGCAGCCCGGCTCCGCGGAGCGCCAGCACGGCCGCCAGGATCACGACCAGCAGCACATCGAAGATCAGTGGGTAACCCCTCGCGAGCCTGCCGCTTATCCCTGCCTGCAGGGCAAACGCGTGGATCCCGCCGTAGGAGAGCACGAACGCGGCACCGGCGAGTGCGGCGAGGCCGACGCCGACGGCCGCGAGGCCGATGATCCTGAGTGCTCCCGGCCTTTCGGCGGCCTGTGCTGGGCTAACACTTGCCGGGCTCGCAGTCATGTGGTCGCTCATCGGATCAGGCAAGTCCTTCCTGGGCGCGATGCCGGTCCGGTGCACGGTCCCCTTATAGTCGAAAATGGGCGGTACAGCGTGCAAGGCGGCAGGCCGGCGGCGGCGCACGCCGGCCAGAAAAAACGGCCGGCCGCGGCGGTAGGGAGACGATATGCCGTATTACCGGGTGGCCGGGGAGATTCCGCGAAAGCGTCACATCCGCTTCCGCGGCCCCGACGGAAGCCTGTACGCCGAGGAACTGATGGGCGAGGAAGGCTTCTCCGCCGACTCGTCGTTGCTGTACCACCAGCATCCGCCGACGGCGATCGTGAAGAGCGAGGGTCTGCGCGATGTCGCCGCGGACGCCGGCCTGGTGGCCAACCATCCGCTGCTACCGCGTCATTACCGGACGCAAGAGATGCCCGCCGGGGGTGACCTGGTCCTCAGCCGGCAGCTGATGATGGCCAACGACGACATCCGGATTTCGTTCGCCGCGGCCGATGCCGACTCTGAGTTGTACCGGAACTCGACCGGCGACGAAGCCGTCTACATCCGGTCCGGGTCGGCGACATTCGAGTCGGTCTATGGCAGCATCTTGGCCGGAGCCGGTGACTACATCATCGTGCCGCGCGGCACGATTCACCGCTGGCTGCCTGGCCCCGGCGGCCTGCACGCCCTGGTCGTCGAAGCGCGCGGGCACATCCGTCCGCCGAAGCGCTATCTGTCTCAGTTCGGGCAGTTCCTTGAGCACGCTCCCTACTGCGAGCGCGACCTCCGCGGACCTGACGGTCCACTGCTGCGTGAGGGCGAGGACGTTCCCGTCATAGTCAGGAATGTCGGCGGCCTGACCAGGCTGACGTACGCGTTCCATCCGTTCGACGTGGTTGGCTGGGACGGCTACCTGTATCCGTATGCGTTCAACATCGCCGACTTCGAGCCGATTGTGAAGCGGACGCACGCGCCGCCGCCCGTGCATCAGACGTTCGAGGGCCCGAACTTCGTGATCTGCTCGTTCTGTCCGCGGCCGCTTGACTTCCATCCCGAGGCGGTACCGATACCTTATAACCATCACAACGTCGACTCCGACGAGATGATGTACTACGTGGCCGGTGACTACTCGGCGCGCAAGGGCTCGGGTGTCAGCCTCGGCTCGATCACCCTGCACCCGTCGGGCTTCACGCACGGCCCGCAGCCGGGCGCGGTCGAGGCGGTAATCCAGGGCCTGGCCGAGGGCAAGACCACGACGGACGAGACCGCCGTGATGATCGACACCTTCCGGCCGCTGCAGCTGGCCACGACAGCCGCTCAGGCCGAGGACCCCGAGTATGCCTGGAGCTGGGCTAATGCCGCCCGGGGGAAGACCGGCACCAACGGCGCCGACCGTGGTCCCGGATTCTGACCAAGGGCTGGGCTCGGCCGGCCAGAGAAACTCACAACGTGCCGCCGGGCCAGAAACAGGCAATTATCCGGGTTCGCCCGGCCCCCGTGGTGGCCACACGCGGGGGTGTGAGCACATCCCGTAACCTTGGCTGGTGACGCTTCGCCTGCATGACACGGCCACGCGCTCGGTGCGCGAGTTCATCCCGCTGCTACCCGGCCGGGTGTCGCTGTACCTGTGTGGCGCGACCGTCCAGGCGCCACCGCATATCGGGCACATTCGCTCAGGTGTGGTTTTCGACATCCTGGTCCGCTGGTTGCAGGTGACCGGGTATCAGGTCACGTTCTGCCGGAACGTCACTGACATCGACGACAAGATCCTGCACGCCGCCCACCACACCGAGGTCCCGTGGTGGGCCGTGGCCGAGCGGAACCAGCGTGCCTTCACCCGCGGCTACGACGCACTTGGCTGCCTCCCGCCCGATGTCGAACCGCGAGCAACCGGGCACGTGCCGGAAATGATCGAGCTGATGCACCGCCTGATCGATACCGGGCACGCGTACCCGGCTCGCGGCGACGTGTACTTCGACGTGCGATCCCAGCCCGATTACGGCGAGCTGTCGGGTCAGCGCCTCGATCACATGCTGCCGTCCGAGGACGTTGAGGACGTCCGGGCCAAGCGGGACCCGCTGGATTTCGCGCTGTGGAAGGGGGCCAAGCCCGGCGAGCCCTTCTGGCACACGCCGTGGGGACCTGGCCGTCCCGGCTGGCACCTAGAGTGCTCGGCCATGTCCACCAAGTACCTCGGCTCCACGTTCGACATTCACGGCGGCGGCCTGGACCTGGTCTTCCCGCACCACGAGAACGAGATGGCCCAGTCACACGCGGCGGGCGACGGCTTCGCCCGCTACTGGGTCCACAACGGCCTGGTCCGCATCGGCAGCGAGAAGATGAGCAAATCGCTCGGCAACTCGCTGCTCGTCGACGAGATGATCAAGAACGTGCGGCCGATCGAACTGCGCTACTACCTGGTCCAGGCGCATTACCGGTCGGAGATCAACTACTCACCGGAGGCGATCGCCGATGCAGCCACCGCCTACCGCCGGCTCGAGGGGTTCGTGACTCGCGCGGCCGAGGCCCTACCAGCCGACGCAATCGCCGAGCAGGCCTCGGTCCCGGCTGCGTTCGCCGCGGCAATGGACGATGACCTCGGCGTTCCGCAGGCACTGGCCGTCCTGCATGAGGCGGTCAGGGAGGGGAACGGGGCCATTTCCGCCGGAGACGAGTCCGGCACAGCGAAGCGGCTCGCAGAAGTCAGGGTCATGCTCGACGTGCTCGGCCTCGACCCGCTGGCCGAGCCCTGGGCCAGTCGTGGCGCAGAGGACACTCTGCGGCCGGTCGTCGAAGCGCTCGTGCGGGTGGCTCTTGACCAGCGCGAGGCAGCCAGGAGGCGTAAGGACTTCGCCGCTGCGGACGCGATCAGGGGTGAACTGCAGGGGGCCGGCGTGGTGGTGGAAGACACTCCGCGCGGGCCGCGCTGGGAGTTGCGCAAGTGACGGCGCGTGGCGGAGGGCGGACGAAGACCGGCAAGCCACGGCCGGGCACCGGGGGCTACGGCAAGCACAAGCTTGAGGGCAAGGGACCGACGCCGCCGGCCGAGTTGCGGCCGGGCCACCCGGCCCAGCGCAAGGCGGCGGCCCAGGCGAAGAAGGCGGCCCAGGGCGGGGCCCCCCGGTCATCCGGAGGTAGGCAGCCCGGCAGCGGCGGAGGCAAGGCTGGCGGGCAGAGGTCGGCGACGGGGCGGGTCGGCACAAGTCGAGGCACGGGCCGCGCCGGCGAGGTGAGGACCAGGGGAACTGGCAGTGCCGCGGAGCTTGTCGCCGGGCGTAATCCGGTCCTCGAGGCGCTGCAGGCCGGAGTGCCGGCCACCGCGCTGCACGTCGGGCCGCGCCTGGATGACGACGAGCGCATTGGCCAGGCTGTGATGCTCGCCGCCGACCTGGGCATCCCGGTCGTGGAGGCGGGCCGGGCTGAGCTTGACCGGATCACCGGCGGCGCCATCCACCAGGGCATCGCGCTGCG
>JASIBJ010000800.1 GCA_030045215.1 Streptosporangiaceae bacterium
CCGAGGAGGCCCCGGACTCGGGCCCGGACGAGGACCGGCGCGCCAGCGAGGGCAGGCGCCCTGGCGAGGACGCGGATCCGGCCGGGGACCCAAGTCCCGGCGAGCCAGAAGGCTCGGTGAGATCGCGCACCGCGCAAGTGTCGCATCCCGCGGCCCGGTTCGCCCGAGCGTGAAGTGCCGCCTACGGGCGCAGCGCGGCCAGGACCGTGCCGTCGGCGGCGGCCTGGAACAGGACCGCGTCCGGTCCGACCTCGCGAACCGCAGCCAGGTCGCCGGGATCCAGTGCGCCCCCGTCGCTCACCAGTGCGGCCGCCTCGAGGCTGCCAGCCCCGCTGGATACGGCCATCGCCACGGCGAGCTGCAGGGCGGACAGCCGCAGGGAGGGCAGCGCGACCGCCGCGGCCGCGTAGGTGCGGCCGGTTTCGTCCCGGACGGCGGCTCCCTCGGCGGCGGCGACCCTGGCCCGGGCGGCGCGGGCCAGGGTGATGATCTTGATGTCCTCGGGGCCGGGTTCCTCCGCCCCTACCTCGCTCACAGGGCGATAGTAGACCGGCGCTACCGGGCGGGAGTGCCACGGCACGTGGTTCGCTGCACCCGGTTGCGCTGCCGCTACGCGGGATGCCGCCGGGAGGACGCGACCCCGTTCCCCTCGTGGTGAGCGTCGGTGTCAGCGACCGCACCGTGTTCCGCCTGCGCAACGCCTTCGCCGTCGCCGGCCGGCTCGATCCGCTGCACGGTCACCGTCCCGATCCGGTTGCGCCGGCCAGCCAGGCTCTCGGCGGTCAGCCGCAGCCCGGCCACGGTCGCAACCGAGCCGGCGATCGGTACCTTGCCGAGCAAGTGCGCCAGCAGACCGCCGACGGTCTCGACGTCCTCGGCGTCGATGGTGACGCCGAACAGTTCCTCGAACTCCTCGACCGAGAGCCGGGCGCTGACCCTGGCGGTGCCGTCGGGGAGCCACTCAACCGGCGGCAGCTCGCGGTCATACTCGTCCGCGATCTCGCCGACGATCTCCTCCAGGATGTCCTCGATCGTGACCAGGCCCGCGGTGCCGCCGTACTCGTCGATGACGATGGCCACGTGAACATGCTGGGCCTGCATCTCCCTGAGCAGGTCATCGACGGGTTTGCTGTCCGGCGCGAACGTCGCCGGCCGCATGATCGAGTCGACCGTCTCGACCGATTCGCCCTCGGGATGCTCATGGATGCGGGTCATGATGTCCTTGAGGTAGGCCATCCCGACCACGTCGTCCAGGTTCTCCCCGATCACCGGGATCCGGGAGAACCCGCTGCGCAGCGCCAGTGACAGCGCCTGGCGCAGCGTCTTGTGCCGCTCCACGAAGACCATGTCGGTACGCGGCACCATGACCTCGCGCACGATAGTGTCGCCGAGCTCGAACACCGAGTGGATCATCGCCCGCTCGCCCGGCTCGATGATCTGCCGCTGCTCAAGCAGATCGACCAGGCCGCGGAGGTCCTGTTCCGAATCCGATGCCGTCTCCCGCTGCCCGCGGCCCGGAGCCAGCGCCGTGCCCGCCGCGGCCAGGAGCTTCGGCACCGGACCCAGCAACCGGACAAGGGGGCGCAGCACGCCGGCGGCCGCGGTGGCGATCCCAACCGGATTGTGCCGGGCGATGCTGCGCGGCACGGCCCCGGCGATCAGGTAGGCGGCCAACGTCATCGCGATAGCCGTGACCAGGAAGGCACGCCAGCCGATCCCCCACCAGTGCACGAGTACCGCCGTTACCAGCACGGCTGAGCAGATCTCCGCGGCCACCCTGGCCAGCAAGATCACCGAGAGGTAACGCGGCACCTCCGCCAGCACGGCCTGCAGCGAGCCGGACGTCTCCGAGGCCGACCGGCCGAGTTCCCTGGCGCCCAGCCTCGACACGCGCAGCAGCGCGGTCTCCGCGCTCGTACACCATCCGGCCAGCGCCATCAGCACCAGCGCGGCGACCAGCAGCCAGCCCATTCGCGGTTACCCGTGCTCTTCCGAGCCCTCGGCCAGGCCCAACTCTTGCTCGGACCGCCAGGAAGCAAGCAGCCGGTCCTGCAGGCCGAACATCGTGGCGTGCTCCTCTGGCTCGGCGTGGTCGTAGCCGAGCAGGTGCAGGATGCCGTGAGTGCACAGCAGGTCGAGCTCGTCCTGCACGTCATGGTCGGCCTCGGCGGCCTGAGCGGCCGCCACCTGCGGGCAGATCACGACGTCGCCGAGCAGCGTCTCGGCCGCGTCCGGGTCGGGCGGAGTATGGCCATCTCCGTGCCCGCCTGGCTGCGGGAGCCTCAGCTCGTCCATCGGGAACGCGAGGACGTCGGTCGGCCCGGCCTCCCCCATCCAGCGCACGTGCAGCTCGGTCATGGCCGGCTCATCCACGAGCAGCACGGAGAGCTCGGCCAGCGGATGCACCCGCATGCCGTCCAGTACGTGCCTGGCCAGGCCGGCCAGCTTTGCCTCGTCGACGTCGACCCCCGACTCGTTCGCGATCTCGATGCTCATCTGACCCCCGTCAGTGGACTGTCAGCGCGCGCGGTTGCCGTCCCGCCGCTGCCGTCCGGCCTGGAGCCGGCCCGGCTCTGCGGCCACCTGCTTGGCGTCATAGCGCTCATAAGCATCAACGATGTCAGCCACGAGCTTGTGGCGCACGACGTCATGGCTGGTGAGCCGGGAAAAGTAGACGTCATCTACCCCGTCCAGGATGTCCTGCACCTGGCGCAGCCCACTGGCCGTGCCCGCCGGAAGGTCGACCTGGGTGATGTCGCCAGTCACCACGATCCTGGACCCGAAGCCCAGCCGGGTCAGGAACATCTTCATCTGCTCGGGTGAGGTGTTCTGGGCCTCGTCCAGGATGATGAATGAATCATTCAGCGTGTTGTGCGTGATCAGGAAATCCTCGGTCGTGTACAGGGAGTCGGCCGCCGCCACGGCAATGCAGACCGCCTCTGCCTTGCCTTCGGGCTCGATGCGCTCGATGAACCGCTGCGGATCACCGCCGCCCCCGTACGCGCGATAGCGATCCAGCTTGCTGGCGAGGCGGAAGGGCTGGAGGCCGGCCGGCAGCCGGATGTCCAGGATGTAGGCCTCGTCCCGCGGCTGAACGCCGCAG
>JASIBJ010000801.1 GCA_030045215.1 Streptosporangiaceae bacterium
CCTTCAGAGAGGAACGGGGTCGTGACGCCGGTCAGCGGGATCAGGAAGCTGACCCCGCCCACGATCACGAAGACCTGCAGGGCTAGCACGAACGAGAGCCCGGCCGCGAGCAGCTTGGAGAACGGGTCCTTCACCGCGAGCGCCGCCCGCAGGCCGCGCTGCACCAGCAGGCCGAAGATCAGCAGCAGCGCCATAACGCCGACCAGGCCGAGTTCCTCGCCGAACGCGGTGAAGATGAAGTCGCTTTGGACTAGCGGGGTGTGATACGGCTGGCCCTGCCCCAGGCCGGTGCCGAAGATGCCGCCGAAGGCCATCCCTTCCAATCCCTGCACGGGCTGGTACGACAGCCCGGTCGGGTTCGAGCCGGCGAACGGGTGCAGCCAGGCGGTGAAGCGGTCCATCACGTGGTGGAACATGAGCGCGGTGAGCCAGGTGCCGGCCAGGAACAGCCCGAGGCCGATCAGCAGCCAGGACTTCCGCTGCGTCGCGATGTAGAGCATCGCGACGAACAACCCGAAGAAGAGCGCGGACGTGCCGATGTCGGTCTCGAAGATGAGGATCAGCAGGCTCGCGCCCCAGGCGATCAGCACCGGGCCGAGGTCGCGCGCTCGCGGGAGGTCGATGCCAAGCACCCGCCGGCCCGCGAGCGCGAGCACGTCGCGCTTGGCGACCAGGTAGCCGGCGAAGAACGCGGCCAGGGCGAGCCGGGCGAACTCGCCGGGCTCGATCGAGAAGCTGCCGAAGGTGATCCAGACCTTGGCCCCGTTCACCGAGGTTCCGATCACCGCCGGGATCGCCAGCAGCACGAGCGCGACCGCGCCGAGGGTATAGGTGTACCGCTGCAGGACCCTGGCCTCGCGGATGAACACGAGCACGGCCACCAGTGCGATGATGCCGACGGCCGTCCACAGCACCTGCAGCATGGTGGAAGATGCCGACATGTCGGTAACCAGGCTGCCGGGGTTGCCGTTGCGGCCAGACTCCTGCAGCCGGTAGATCATCACGATGCCGAGGCCGTTCAGCAGCGCGGCGAGCGGCAGGATCAGCGGATCGGCGAACGGAGCGAACCGGCGGACGGCCAGGTGCGCTCCGATCATCATCAGCGCGTAGACCAGGATGTAGGCCGACAGGCCGGACAGCTTGCCGCTAAGCCCGAGGCTGGCTGCGGCGTAGGCGAGCAGCACCACGGCCAGGGCGAACACGAGCATGGCCAGCTCGGTCCGTCGCCGGGCCCGCGGCATCGGGACTGGCTGGTCCGAGAAGGAAGCGGCCGTCACCCGGCGACCCCCAGGGCCGGACAGTACGAGGGGACCGCTGGCCGGGGCCCCGGCGCCGGCGGCTCTTTGGGGACCTTGACCTTTGAGCCGCGCTTCACGTGCCCGTACTTGCTGAGCCAGTTCTGGTAGGGCTGCTGCTGGGTGGTCGTCCAGGTCGCCAGGCTGGCCACAGCCTTGTGGCAGGTCCAGGTCTCCTGGATAGTGATAACGGTCTGCTGCGCCTTGGCCAGCGACCCGGGAGATGTCGGCAGCTGCAGGTCGGCAGGCACCGCGGTCGCCGGGATGTTGGTCTGCTTGTAGACCGACGACAGGTGCAGCCCGGCGATCTCCTCGCTGACGCCGCGGTAGATGATCACATGCGCGCCGTCGGTATCGACGTAGTACTGGCCCTGGGTGATGCGCCAGCCCACAAACAGGCCGCCGACCACGAGCACGACCAGCGCGGCCAGGATCGAGGTAACAAGCGGCCAGTGCCGCTTGCCCCGGACCTCGTCGTCAAGGTCGTCATCATCTTCCGCGGTTATGGCGGCGTGATGGCCGTTGACGGAATGCATCGAAGTGGCGGCCGGCTCGGCCCCCTTCGGCCCGCTAAGCAGCGCCAGGGCGTCGGGGTTCGCGGCGGCACCCGCCAGCTTCGAGTCGCGGGTGGGCGGCACGGGGCCAGCAACGGTGTCCACCACGTCCGCGACGATGCAGGTGATGTTGTCGGGGCCGCCGTTGGCGATGGCCTGGTTGATCAGGAGCTGGACTGCCGTGTCGGCGTCGGGGACCGTGGCGAGCGTCTCGTGCACGGCCTCGTCACTGACCACGTCGGTCAGGCCGTCAGAGCACAGCAGGTACCGGTCGCCGAGGATGGCCTTGTGCATGTTGAGGTCGGGATCGACGTCCGTGCTGCCCTGCAGGGCACGCATGATCAGTGACCGCTGCGGGTGGGTCGCCGCGGCGGCCGGGCTCAGCCGGCCTTCATCGACCAGGGACTGGATGAGCGTGTGATCCCTGGTGATCTGGTACAGGTCGCCATCGCGGAGCAGGTACGCGCGGGAATCGCCGATGTGGCAGATCGCGACCTCGTCACCGGCCCAGAGCAGGGCGGTCAGGGTCGTCCCCATGCCCTCGGTGGCGGGGTCGGCCATGCTCATCTCGTGCAGGGTGCTGCGCGCCGACGCGACCGCCGAGGCCAGGGCGCCGAGCATCTCGCTCTGGCCGGTGAGGCCCTGCCGGTCAAGAGGCGCGATCGCGGAGATGGCGACCGCGCTGGCGACCTCGCCCGCCGCGTGCCCGCCCATGCCGTCGGCGATCGCCAGCAGGCGCGGCCCGGCGTAGGCGGAGTCCTCATTGCCCTCGCGCAGCAAGCCGACATCGGACTGGAGCGCGTAATGCAGTGCGAGAGTCATCTGCGCAGCTCCAGTACGGTTTTGCCGATTCGGATCGGGACGCCCACCGGGACGGGGGTGGGCCCGGTGACCTTCTGCCTGTCCAGGTACGTGCCGTTGGTTGAGCCAAGATCCTCTACGAGCCATTGGCCATCTTGGGGGAAGAGCCGGGCATGTCGGGTAGAAGCGTAGTCGTCGCTGAGCACGAGCGTAGCGTCACCGGCTCGGCCAATGGTGATTTGCTGGTCAGTGAGGCCCAGACTGGTACCGGCCAGGGATCCGGCGGTCACGAGCAGGTGCTGAGGCATCTGGCGGGACGCTCGCGCGGGCTTCGCCCTTGCCCGCGGCGCGGTGGCCCGCGGGGGCGGCACCGGTTGGGGCACCGTCTCGGCCCGGCGGCGGCTCGATCGCGACGACTGACCGAACAGGTCGGTCCTGATGACGCCAACGGCAGCGATGACGAACAGCCAGAGGACGGCCAGGAACCCAATCCTGATCAGTGTCAGCTCGAGCGAGTTCATTCCGGTCTGAGTCCTTGGCTGCTTGACGCCTATTGTCGTATATCGGAAGTTCTATCTGGTTTCGGACGAATGGAACGCCGGATGCGGCCCGTTCCCGTGCGGTAGGTCAGTAAATACTGTCCCGTCGGAACACCAGGGTGGTCCGGCCCAGCGTCACCCTGGTCCCGTCGGTCAGCGCCACACGGCGTACTGGCTGCCCGTTGACGAACGTCCCATTCGTCGAGCCCAGGTCCACCAGCACCACCTCGCCGTCTTCCACCCGGATCTCCGCGTGGTGCCTCGACACCCCGGGGTCAACGAGACGCAGATCACAGTCGGTGCCGCGGCCCAGGATGATCAGTGGCGTCGTGATCTCGTAGGTGCGCTGCGTGCTGCCATCCGGGCCGGGCTCCGAGCCCGATACCAGTAGCCGGGGCTTGCCGTGGAAGGCACCAGAGGGCTGCGGCAGGTCGCTGGCGGGGCGTCGGATCTCGCCGTCTTCGACCGTCGTGCCCCTGATCACGCCGGACAGGATCCGGAACGTGCCGGTCGTCAGGTCGGGCACGCCCGCGAAGCGCATCCGGACGGGTCCGACGAACGAGTAGCCCTGCTCCTTGGCGTATTCGCGGGCCAATGTCGCAAGTTCGATCCCCAGGTTGTCGGCGTAGACATCCAGGCGCTCGTAGTCGTCCTGAGCGACCTCCACGACGAAGTCGTTCGGCACTAGAGTCCGGCCTTGGGCCACTATCGCCGCCCGGTCGTCCATCTCACGCTGGATGGCGCTGGCTACCTCGACCGGCTGAAGCTCCGACTTGAAGGCACGTGCGAACGCACCCTCGACCATCCCCTCGAGTCGATGCTCGAAGCGCTGCAGCACTCCCACCCTGGTGCCTCCTCTCCCGGCCCGTATCCGATCGTATCGGCGATGTAGGGCTGGTTGCGGTCGTGCTAACCTGACTGCTGCCCAGGGCGGGTGGCGGAACGGCAGACGCGCACGGTTCAGGTCCGTGTGTCCGAGAGGACGTGAGGGTTCAAATCCCTCCTCGCCCACTTCCGCTATTCATGCGCCTGCGGGCAGCCGTTTCAGAGCACTGGCCGCAGCTTAGGCGAAGCTTAGGCGCCCGATGACCTGCTTGTCACCGAGATCGCCTTGTCACCGGGATCAACCGGCCTCTGGCGGTCTGGCAGCATGTTCCGCGTGACAGTGGCCGAGCTCATTAGCCGGGCTGAGGACGTGGCCAATCGCATCTTGTTTCGCGCTGCTATGCAAGTGGAAGCGGCCGATGCGGTGCCCGTGGCCCACCTCGACGCGCTGGCCGCCGCCGGCCTGTACGGGCTCGGCGGGCCATCGTGGGCCGGAGGCCAGGACGCCAGCCAGGCCACGTTCTGTAACGTGATCGAGATCATGGCGGGCGGCTGCCTGAGCACCGCGTTTGTCTGGCTGCAGCACCACGGCGCGGTCCGGGCGCTCGCGGCCA
>JASIBJ010000802.1 GCA_030045215.1 Streptosporangiaceae bacterium
TTGCCGGTTGTACGCGCGGCCAAGCAGGGGCGAGGAGATCAGGAAGTCAGCGCTAGCGCGATTGCAGGCGACCGGGATGTTCCAGAGCACAGCCAGCCGCAGCAGCGCCTTCACGTCCGGGGCGTGCGGCTGGGGCTCCAGCGGATCCCAGAAGAAGATGAGCAGGTCAACGTTTCCCTCGGCGATCCTGGCCCCGATCTGCTGGTCGCCGCCGAGCGGACCGCTGCGCAGGCAGGTCACATCCAAGCCGAGCTCGCGGATGAGCAATTCGCCGGTCGAGCCGGTGGCGACGAGGTCGTGCTGGGCGAGCACGGCCCGGTTGAAGCGAGCCCAGTCGGCAATGTCGACTTTCTTATTGTCATGCGCGATCAGCGCAATCCGGCATGGTGGCCGCTGATCGGCGATCAGGCTCATGACGTCAGGCTGTCATAAAGCCATTTCAGGGCCACGAACTCGCGGTTACCAGGGGGTTTCAGGGCGTGGTCGTCAGCGGAGCAGACCGTCACCGTTCGGGCTGCGGTTTGATAGCCCGCATCACAGAATGACGGGGCGTCGCCTACGATTGCGTGGCTATCACCGCACGCTGCCCCACCGCTCTACCAGGATGATCCCATGACCGTGACCGGCCCCTTCTGGCGCGACCAGCTCACCGCTGACGAGCGCGCCGCACTCGGCCGACGTGACCAGGCCGTCGGCCGGGCCAGGCCGGACGTGCTGGTCGTCGGCGGGGGCATCCTCGGCGTCACCACCGCTGCCGCCTGCGCCGAGGCGGGCCTCGGCAACGTGCTGCTGATCGAAACCGGCAGGCTTGGCGCCGGCGCGACCGGCGGCGCGACCGGGCTGCTTATTCCTGAGCCTCATCAGTGGAGCGACCCCGAGCCTTTCGTGGACCTCGAGCGGGCCAGCCTGGAGCGCTGGCACGACCTGGAAGAGGCCCTACCCGGCGGCATCGGTCTCGTGGAGCTTGACTGGATCGGGCTGGCCCCGCACGACAGCGGTTTCGCCGCGCACCAGCCACCGGCCGTGGAATGGCTCAATCCCGGACAGCTGGCCGAACTGGTCCCCGGCCTAGCCCGGCCGATGGAGGGAGCGCTGATCCATCGGCAGGGCCGGGTCAACCCGCTGCGGGCGGTGGCCCGGCTGGCGGCCAGGCTGCCGGCAGTAGCCACGGGGGTTGCGGCTACGTCCGTCACCATCCAGGGCGATCGCATCGTCACGGTCGGCACGTCCGCGGGCGAGATCAGCCCGGGCGTCGTGGTGTTCGCCACCGGCCGCCCGCCGGTGCTGGACGGGCTGCCGCTGCACATCCCGTCCGACCGGGTCAAAGGCCACCTGCTCGTGACGGACCCGACCGACATCCGGCTGCCGGGCATCGTCGCGCCGCTGGCAACCCAGATCGAGGACGGTCGCCTGCTCGCCGGGGGGACCTTCGACATCGGCGACGAGAGCCCCGCCGTTCAGCCCGAGGTTATCGAGTCGATCATGGACGGCATCGCCATCACGCTGCCCGCCCTCGCCGGGATCGGCGTCTCGCATCAGTGGTGCTGTTTCCGGCCCAGGCACCCGGACCGGCGGCCAGTGATCGACAAGGTTCCCGGACTCGCGAACGCCTGGCTGACGTCGGGGCACTTCAGGACCGGCATCCTCAACGCCCCCGTTACCGCGGCGGTATTGTCCCGCTGGATTCAGGCGGGCGAGCCGCCGGTCGAAGCCGGGACCTGGTCAGCGACCAGGTTCGCCGGGCACTAGCTCAGCCCGCCCGGCCGTGGGCTGCCCGGCCGTGGGCTGCTCGTCCTGGGCGCCCGAGAACTGCTCCGGCACCGCGGGCGCGGCTGGGGACGTCGCGACCGGTGGTCGCGACCGGACGATGCGACGGTCGTCGGCCTGCCGTTCGGTTACCCCGGCGCGGTCGAGGAACTCGAGCAGCGGAATGGCCGTGCGGCGGGTCGTTCTGAGCGCCTCCCGAGCCTGAGCCGCGGTGAAGGGCTGCGGTAGATCGGCGAGCACGGCCGCCGCAGCAGCGTCGGCTCCTGGCGCTAGCACAACGTGCTCACTGATGCGCATCAGCTCTCCGACGCGGACGGCCGCGGCGATGCCGCGCTGGTCCAGTCCAAGCTTGCGCAGCCTGTCCGCGTCCGGGGAAGCGAACGGCGCGGCGGCGAGGTCGGCGCGAAGTACCCGCACCGCGGCCTGCAACGGCTCCGGCAGCCCTGGACCAGGGCCGTGCCCGGACGCCGGCGTCAGCTGGACCAGGCCACAGGAGATCCTGAACGGCGCCCGCGCCAGGGCCAGCACGAGCCGCCGGTCGGGCAGGTCGAGTGCTGCGCGGGCCGCCTCGACGGGCATGCCGGCCGAGAGCGGCTCGCTGGCCGCATGCCCGGCCACGACCTCGCCGAGATGATGACTGAGCGTCTGCCAGTACGCAGGGTCGGCCAGCCACTCTCCGGCCACCGGTTCAGGGTGCTCGCGGATGCCCATCGCGAGCACCGCGCTAGCCCGCAGCAGACCATGGCGGGCCAGCAGGTGCGCCGCGGCGGGCTGATCTGGCCAGGTAGTCAGCATCTTGGCCGCGGCCGCCGCCGCACCCCGCCGAGCAAGGCGGGGCGGCATGACGTCGAGAATCGTGGCGCCTGCCACGTCCGGCCAGGAGCCGGACCGGCGGCTGCCCGGGTCACGCAGCAGCAACCGGTCGCCCACGTGCAGCGGCAGCGGGTCAGCCAGGCTGAGCCGGACAAGTTCCGGCCCGAGTACCCGGACCCGCGCGATGCAGCGGGCCGAGCCGGCATGAACGGTCACCGTGCGCGGCAAGGCAGCCGCAATCCCGCCGTCTTCCTCCTGGCTGGCGCGCGACCATCCGGCACCGTAGTCGTCAGGCCGTTCCGCGGTGGCGCGCAGCCGCACGTCGATGCAGTCAGTAAGCGTCCAGCGGCCAGCCTGGACCAGGGCCATGCCGCGGTGCACCGCGTCCTTGCTGACGCCGCGCAGGTTGAGCGCGACGCGCGCGGTTCCCGATGCGGCCTCCACCTGCTCGCCGAGTGACTGCAGCTCCCTGACCGTAACCGGCCTCATGGCCGGGGCAAGGACAAGCTCATCTCCCCGGTGGACCGTACCGGCCGGCAGCGTGCCGGTAACGACAGTGCCGCTGCCGCTCATGCTGAAGGCCCGGTCGATCCAGATGCGCACCGGCGCGCCGGGGTCCGGCTCCGGCATGGTCTTGCCCAGCTGCTCCAGCGCGGCCAGCAGCTCGGGCAGGCCGGCTCCGGTTTGCGCGCTGACCGCTACGGCCGGGACGGCACCCAGGCTCGTCTTCGCGATGTGATCGGCGGCCTGCGCCATCGCCGCGGCCGGATCAGCCAGATCGCTCTTGGTGATCACCAGCAGCCCGTTGCTGATGCCAAGGGCGTCTATGACGGCCAGGTGCTCGGCCGACTGCGGCATCCACCCCTCATCAGCCGCGACCACGAACAGCACCGCAGGGACCGGCCCGGCGCCGGCGAGCATGTTCGGCACGAACCGCTCATGACCCGGCACGTCGACGAACGCGATCTGGTCGCCGCTGGCCAGCGTGAGCCAGGCGAAGCCGAGGTCGATGGTCATGCCACGGCGTCGCTCCTCGGCCCACCGGTCGGGCTCCTGGCCAGTCAGCGCGCGAATCAGCGCGGACTTGCCGTGATCCACGTGCCCCGCGGTGACTACGACGTGCATGTCACTCATCTCAATCCTGCGCGCTCAGCCGGCCGCGGCAATCACGGCGGCCTGGAGCAGCTCGTCATCGGCCGGATCGACCGCCAGGAGGTCCAGCAGCAACCGCCCGTCCTCCAGCCGGCCGACCACGGCCGGCATGGCACCGCGGCGCACGGACTCCCCGGCCCGCAGCGGTTCGGCCAGCTCTGCTGGCAGGCTGATCGCCGCGCTGGCCAGGTCGAGGCCGGGAGCCCCGCCGCCGCCGACGGCTGCCGACGAGTCCCGGGCCCGCGCGTCAATGCTCGCTTCAGCCAGGCTGCCGGCGAGCGTCCTGGCGCGCCGACCAAGCTGCCCCTGGTCGGTTGCGAGCGCCTCGACGACCGGCGGCGGCGGGCCAGCCAGCGTGGCCTCCAGCGCCGCTACCGTCAGCTTGTCCACCCGCAGCGCCCTGGCCAGCGGATGCCTGGCCAGGGCTGTGATCACCTCAGATCGCCCGAGAAGCAGCCCGGCCTGCGGACCGCCAAGCAGCTTGTCCCCGCTCGCGGTGACCAGGGCCGCCCCGGCGCCCAGCCAGCTGGTGGCATCGGGCTCGTCCGGCAGCAGCGGATGCGGCCGCAGGAGTCCTGACCCGATGTCCCCGACGACCGGCACGCTCAGGCCGACTAGATCGCCGACCGAGGCACTCGAAGTGAAGCCCTCGATCCGGTAGTTGGACGGATGGACCTTGAGGATGAAGGCAGTCAGCGGGCCGATGGCGGCGGCGTAGTCGGCCGCGGTGGTCCGGTTCGTGGTGCCGACCTCGCGGATCTTCGCGCCCGTCGACTCGATGAGGTCGGGCAGCCGGAAGCCGTCGCCGATCTCAATCAGCTCGCCCCGGCTGACAATGATCTCCCGGCCTGCCGCCAGCGCGGTCGCGGCCAGAACCAGCGCCGCCGCGTTGTTGTTCACCACGTGAACCGCCTGCGCCGCCGGCACAGCCGCGGCCAGGGCAGCCAGCATGCCGCGGCCGCGCCGGCCGCGCAGCCCCGACGCGAGATCGAACTCCAGGTCGGTGCAGCCGGCGGCAGCCTGGACGGCCGCGCGAGCGGCGACCGACAACGGCGCCCGGCCAAGGTTGGTGTGCAGCAGCACGCCAGTGGCGTTGATCACTGGCGTCAGGGAGGCGGCCAGCGCGGGCAGGCCATAGAGTGCTGCGTCCGCGACCTCGCCCGGCTCGATCTCCCCCGACCGTGCGCGGTCCTGAGCACGGCGAACGGCGGCCACCACAATGGCCCGGCCGAGCCTGCGCTCGGCAGCGGCGAGCCGGGGATCGGCCAGCACCGCGTCAGTGCGCGGCGTGAGCCTGCGGACGTCCACGAGCGCGACCATACCTGCCTCCTCGCGCGAGCAGGGAGAGGCATGAAGCTCTCTTCTGGCCCGATTTACCAGCACTTTGCCGAAGCAAAGCCGCCGCCTGGTGCGGGACATGTGCGAGTCTTGAACATCCGATTCCGCGAGGAGTGAGCAGTGATGAACAGTCAGGTCAGTATTCGGCGCAGCCGCGGGGTGGTGAGCGGAGTCGCGCTAATACTGCTCGGCGTGTGGGGCGGCCTGGCGCCGTTCGTCGGGCCCGATATCCACTTCGGCTACACGCCGGACAAGGCCTGGGCGTACACGACCGGACGACTTTACCTGTCGGCTATTCCCGGTGGCGCCGCGCTCATCGGCGGGCTCCTGATATCCGTCACCCGCAGCCGCGCGATCGCTGCCATCGGCGGCGTACTCGCCGCGCTCGGCGGAGCCTGGTTCGTCATCGGCGCGGGCGTCACGACGAACGTGCTCAAGTACACGTCGATCACCACGGGGACACCGTTCGCGAGCACGACGCTCCGCGTGTACCTGGAGGGAGTGGCGCTCTTCGGCGGAGTCGGCGCGCTGATCATCTTCTTCGGCGCCCTCGGCTGCGGCCGGCTCTCCCTGGTGACAGCCAGGGACGTCGCCGCGGCCGAGGCCGACGGCACCTATTACAACGATTACGCGGCCGCATCCGGCACCAGCGCGGGTGGCACGGCCGGCTACCCGGCGAGCACAGGCCCGTTCCCCGCCGCCACGGAGTACCCGGGCTCCAGCACTGGCCAGTTCCCCACCGCGGCCGGCCAGTTCCCGAGCTCCTCCGGCCAGTTCACGCGGCCGGCGAGCTTCCGGCGCCCGGACGACTACTCAGGTCCGACTGCGCCATTATCTGAGCCGCCCGCGGAGCCGCCGACCGAGACCGCGTAGCGAGCCCGCTCGGCGGCCCGCGATAGCGGAGGCGGACGGGAATCGAACCCGCCGACGGCGCTGAGCGCCGTCCACCGGTTTTGAAGACCGAGGGGACCACCAGGAACCCAGACGCCTCCGAAGCTGACCCTACCGGCGGCTCAGGCCACCCGGCGGGCGCCGGGCCCCGGCTTCGGCGTCACATTGCGGGCCGAGTTCAGCACGTGCCCGTCGGCAC
>JASIBJ010000803.1 GCA_030045215.1 Streptosporangiaceae bacterium
CCCGCGACCAAGGCTCGCTCCACCTCGGCCGCTGGCACGCTGTCCGGCACGATGAGCGCAACGTCCTGGACCGCAGGCGGGTAGCTGGACAGCTCCGGCGCCTGCGCGGGGCCGAGCGCGTCGGCGGCAATCTCGATGACCGACATATCCAGCTCCATGGCGGCGGTGCGGGCCGGCAGGCCGAACGCCGCGATCACTCGCGGGTGGAGTTCGCCCGCGTGACCGGCCAGCCATTCATGACCGGCAGATGACTGCGCGTAAATCGCGGCGCAGCGGCCGGGATGCCAGGGCTCATGCTGGTCGGCCCGGATCTCGTACGGGACCCGGCCCGTCCGCAGCACGACCCTGGCCAGCTCGATGGCGTCCTGCCAGCCCGCGTCGCGGCCCTGGCCCCACCAGCCCGGCAGCTCGCGGCTACCGCACAGGACAGCACCGATGCGCAGCGGCTGATCCGGCAGTGCCGCGTCCAGCTCGGCCACCTCCTCCACCGATGGGCCGCGGTCAACCGACAGGATCGGCGCGGTCGGAGCCTGCCCGGGTCGAGGCCGGAAGACCAGCCCGAACTCATACAGCGCAACGTCGGAGAAGCCAAGGCCGAGGTTGCGGGTGAGCACGCGGAACAGGCCAGGCAGCAGGGTTGTGCGCATCAGCGGCTCATCGTCGCTGAGCGGATTAGCGATCTTGACGGCGATCCGGCGGTTGTCATCGGCCGGTAGCTGCAGCCGGTCAAAGTCCGCGGCCGACGCGAACGGCGTGCTGAGCACCTCGACGTATCCGGAGTCGGCGATCGCCCGCCCGGCGGAACGCCGCAGGCGCTGCCGCGCGGTGAGCCCGCGGCCGGCGGTGGCGCGGACCTCGTTCACCGGAATGTTCTGATAGCCCTCCAGCCGTATGACCTCCTCGGCCAGGTCGGCGGGGTCGGTCAGGTCCGGCCGCCAGGACGGCGGTGTCACCACGAGCACCTGGCCGGACCGGTCGTGCCGACTGTGATCAGTCCGACCGTGACTAGGCCGGTGACCCGCCGGCGTGTCAACATCGGTGCTGGAGCCGTGATCGGCCGGACCTGAACCGTGATCACCACTCGGATCCTCGGCGGTGTCGGCAGGGATTATCTGGACGGCGCAGCCAACCTCGCGCAGCCGGGATGTCACGACCTCAAGCCCGTAGATCACGCCCGCGACGGAGTCGGGGTAGTCGGCTGCCATCTGAATGCTCACCGGCTGGATCGGCTCGGTCACGACCGTACGCCGGGGATCCAGCGTGCCGCCGCCGAGCGTGGCCAGCATGGCCCCCGCCCGGGTCGCGGCGCGGAGCTGAAGCTCCGAGTCGACCCCGCGCTCGAACCTGGCGGAAGCCTCGGAGCCGAGCTTGTGCCGGCGGCTCATCCTGGCCACGCCGCGGGCAGAAAAGTGCGCAGCCTCGATCACGACGTCGCGCGACTGCGCGGATACCTCGGTCTCGACGCCACCCATCGTGCCCGCGAGCCCGATCGGCCCGGACGAGTCGGTGATGAGGATGTCCTCGGGGTCCAGCTCGCGCTGCACATGATCGATCGTCTCCAGCCGTTCGCCTGGCCTGGCCCGCCGGACGACGATCGGCCCGGTCAGCTTGGCCCGGTCGAAGGCGTGCAAGGGCTGGCCTAGCTCCAGCATCAGGTAGTTCGTCACGTCGACCGCCAGCGAAACGGTGCGCTGCCCGGCCCGGGCGAGCCGGACGCGCATCTTCAGCGGCGTCTTCGCGCCAAGGTCGATGCCGTGAACCTCACGCAGGACGAAGCGGTCGCACGCGGTCGGGTCATCGATGCTGGCCGGGTACGCCTCCGCCGCCGGAGAGTCCACGTCGGCGGGCAGCCCCACGTTCGCCGGATCCGTGAACGGCACCTCGTAGGCGATTGCCAGCTCCCGTGCGATGCCGCGGACCGACAGCGCGAAGCCCTTGTCGGGAGTCACGTTCACGTCGAGCACCACGTCGCGCAGGCCCGCGTAGGCGACGAAGTCCGTGCCGAGCGGCGCATCCGCGGGCAGGACCAGAATTCCGGTGTGGTCGTCGCCGATGGCCAGCTCCGCTGCGGAGCAGATCATGCCCTCGGAAGTCCGGCCGTAGGTCTTGCGCGCGCCTATCTCGAAGCCGCCGGGCAGCACGGCACCCGGCATCGCCAGCGGCACCCGGTCCCCGGCCGCGAAGTTCGTCGCACCGCAGATCACGTGCCGGTCCTGGCCGTCGCCGGTGGACACCTGGCAGTACCTGATCGGCTTGTTGTAGCCGGTCAGCTCCTCAACGTCCAGTACTTCGGCTACGACGACCCCGGTGATGTCGTGTCCGACTGGCTCGATCGACTCGACCTCGAGCCCGCACGCCGTTAGCCTGCGGGCAACTTCCTGCACGTCGATTTCGGGCTCGGAGCCGATCGGAGCGCCGGCCGGCGCTATGGCCGCGTACTCAATCAGCCACGACAGCGGTACGAGCATCACGCCTCCGTTCCGAGTGCGCGGCTGAACCGCACGTCACCCTCGAGCGTGTCGCGGATGTCGGCCACGCCGTGCCTGATCATGACCGAGCGCTCGATGCCGAGGCCGAACGCGAAGCCGCTGTAGCGGTCCGGGTCGACGCCGCAGGCGACCAGCACCCGCGGATTGACCATGCCGCAGCCAGCGATCTCAACCCAGCCCTGGGAGCGGCAGACCCGGCAGGGGTCAGCACCGGGCTTGGTCGATTCGCCACGGCAGACGTGACACTGCATCGACACGTCCGCGGAGGGCTCAGTGAACGGGAAGAAGTCAGGCCGGAGCCGGGTCTGCAGGCCCTCGCCGAACACGGTCTCCACGAACGCGTTGAT
>JASIBJ010000084.1 GCA_030045215.1 Streptosporangiaceae bacterium
CGTGAGGCTGGTGACGAAGTGGTCCCGAGCCTGATCATGGTCGCCGAGGTCAGTGCAGGCTATTGCCAGCAGCCGACTGGACAGGGCCTGCCCGGCGGTGTCGTCCAGGCGGGTCGCGGCGGCCAGCGCCGTGCGCTGGGTCGCGGCATATTCCCGGTAGTGCCCGCGAATTCGCAGGAAAGATGCCAGGGCCCAGGGCACCTGCCAGGCATGGCGCTGGAACCCGGATTCTGCGGCGAGGCTGACAGCGGCGAGCAGGACCTGGTGCTCGGCATCGAACCAGGCCAGGGCCTGCGGGTAGTCGGCGAGCTGGCTGGCAGCGGCGCCCGGCCTGGGCGGGGCGAGGACCACCGGCTCCTTAGCCGGGTTCAGCAGCACAGCGGCGCGGGCGGCGGTGTGCAGGTAGTGGTCGAGCACCCGGCCGGTGGCCTCGCGCCGGCTGGTGTCGCTGTCGGTGTGGCGGGCTTGCTCGGCGGCGTAGGCGCGCAGCAGGTCGTGGAAGGCATACCGGCCGGGCACGTGCTCGGCAATCAGGTGCGCGCGGGCCAGCTCACCCAGCACGGCGCGGGCGTCGGCCTCTCCCAGTGCGGCCAGGCTGGCGGCCGCAGGGACGGAGATGTCCGGCCCGGGGTGCAGGCCCAGCAGCCGGAACATCCGCGCCGCTTCCTCACTGAGCCGCCCGGTGGACCAGGAAAACACCGCTCGCACGCTGGTGGCAGGGTCGCCACCGGCGTGCAGCAGGTCCAGCCGTTTCCGCTGGTCGCGGAGCTCGCTGACCAGCTCCGCGAGCGGGACACGCCGGCGTGCGGCGGCCAATTCGGCGGCTACCCGCAGCGCCAGCGGCAGCCGGGCGCATTGCCTGACCATCGTCACCGCTGCTACGGGTTCGGCGTCCACGCGCGCGCCGATGAGTTGCCGCAGCAGCGCGAGCGCGTCGCGCAGCGGCAGCAGATCCAGGTCCAGGCGCTGCGCGCCGTTCCGGGCGACCAGCCCGGCGAGGGAGTCACGGCTCGTCACGATAACTACGCATCGGGGGTGGCCGGGCAGCAACGGCCGGACCTGCTCGACCGTGCTGGCGTTGTCCAGCACGACGATCGCTCGTTTCCCGGCCAGCAGGCTGCGGTACCGGGCCGCCCGTTCGGCCTCGTCGTTCGGGATGTCCCGGCCCGGCACGCCCAACGAACGCAGGAACGCGGCCAACGCGTCGGCCGCCGCGACCGGCTGGTCCGGGTCGTAACCGCGCAGGTTCACATACAGCTGCCCGTCGGGGAACTCGTCCGCGACCTGGTGTGCCCAGTGCAGCGCCAGTGCGGTCTTGCCCACCCCGGCGGTTCCGCCGATCGCGGATATCACCACCGTGCCCGGCTCCGCGTCTCGGGCATCGTCCAGCACGGCCGTCAGCGCCGCCAGCTCGGCCACCCGGCCGGTGAACCCGGCCACTGCCGCGGGAAGCTGCCGCGGCACCGTCGGCGCTGGCCGGTCTGCTGCCGCCTCGCTGATGGCCAGCAGTTTCTCGAGCCGATCCAGGGAGACTCCAAGCGCCCTGGCCAGCTTGGGCCGGATCCACGGCAGTGGCGCAGACTTGCCGCGCTCCCACCGGGCCACCGTGGAACGCTCGACCTCTAGCAGACCGGCCAGATCTTCCTGAGTCAAGCCGAGCGCTTTACGCCGCTGAGTGAGCCGGTCCCGCTTCACTGCCGCGTTCGTCATGGCGTACCCGGCCACCCACCGGAATCCTGTCATAGTCGTCCGACCCTGCGTGATGAGCGTAAGTCCGGGGCGCATGGGCGTCATCTTCTTTGGCCGTCAGCCTGCCCGGTGGCCAGACGCCGAGCGTGTCATCGGCATAGTGCCTGGCTACAGAGGGCGCCGCCCGCCGGGCCCGGCGCCGATGCTGACCTGCCGCAGTGTCCGGTCCAGCCGCTGACCGCTACCGGACGCTCAGGTCAGCCGCCGGACGGGCAGCTCATCCCCGGCCGAGGCGAGGATTCGGTATCTGCCTAACAGGGAGCAGCAGATGTTGCCGGCACAGCAGCTGCCTTGCCGGGCTGGATATTTCCCGTGACTATTCGTGGTGGTCAGCTGCCTGCTTGCATCATTCATGCCTCATGCGCGCTCTGGTGCTCCGGTCCTGACCGGCATAACAATCCCCTCAGTCGCGCGGCCGTCGGCCGCTTCACCGAGGAGGCCGTGTCCATCTCCCGGCCGTCTCATCCGAAAGGAGCTTCTCATTAGTGGCGCTGCCCAGACGTCTTCGGCCGCGTGCGCAGTCGCCCCGAGGCAGGAGACGCGATGGGCAAAGGAAAGGAGAACACATGTTCAAAGGAAGAATCGGCACCCTTGTCGTCACCGGCATCACGATGGTGGCCGCGGCAGCGTTAGCCACCCTGAGCACCACCGCCGCATCCGCCGCCACGGCGACGGTTTCCGCTCCTGGTCACGTTACGGCGCCGCGGGCCGCGGGGGCTGCTGCGGACCCTTCAGGGTGCGTGACGGAGGACTTCAGCATCGCCGACGAACCCTACTACGAGGCCTGCGTGGCCGACGAGCAGATCCTGCTGAACGACATTTTCTACTACCAGCAGGATTACGGCGTTTACCTCGGTGCCGACCAGCTGCTCACGGTCGACGGGTCCTACGGACCCGACACAACCAACGACGTTGAGTCGTTCCAAACGTTCTGGAAGGACAAGGTGGACGGGATAACCGGTCCGCAGACCTGGGACAGCTTGTGTTCGGAGGATTACAACATCGGATACCACGGCACCTACTGGCACGACGCAGGCTGCGGCACCGAGCCGGGACTGTAGCCAGCACTGCCGCCGAGCCACCGTGCACAGATTTTCGAGGCTGATGGCTGCCGCCACCGGGCCAGGCGGCCCTCCCGCTAGCTCGGCGCGGTTCTAGGCGGCTTCCCGGCCAGGCCAGCTCGCGCTTTCCGCGGTTCCGTCGCGGCTTCGCATGCGACCTGGCCGGGCACCGGCTAGGTATGGCGCGTCCCAGCGGGCGCGCCTCGATCATAGGAAGGGCGGGCTCGGCGACGCAGGCCCTGTAACCGCCCACTCGTATCACACCGCCACCCGTTTCCGGCAACGGGTCGTCAGCGGGGTCAACCGTCATCGGCTGGCTCCAGCCAGGCGACGAGGAGAGCTTTCGCGCAGCGCGCCGACACCACGGAATCCAGTTCCACCTGATTGCCTGTGGCTGCGAGAGCAGCACACCAGCACCTCAAGTCGCCCGTCTGGCCCCAACGGGAACGCCTGGCTCCTCGCGCCAGCCCTCAGCTCCCGCAAGCCGGCTCATCTCGACTACTGGAACAGCCATACCTGGACTCGGCGCGCGGTTCCAAATGACCTGACCTGCGGATCATGGGGCTTCGTCTACGACGAGCATGAGGGCGTGTGGCTTGGTTGGTCCTACCCGCACTGGACCGGGCGTCGCTGGGTCGCTACCCGACCGATCCGCGCCAACCACCAGCTGTGAGTTGAGCTTTGTCACCGCGATACCCGGCTCGGCGAGCGCTTGGGCCATCGCATTTTCCGGCGCCTTTTAGCCCGTGCTCTTCGTTCCTGAGGCCACCTCTAGTTACCAGCGGCCGCTGACATTCTCGCCGCAGTTGTCCACAACGCCGGCTGGCCAGTACTCGACCGTCTACAGCCAGTCGGCACCCGGCGCCAGGCGAACGTCACTGCGGCACTGTCGGCAGCGGAGGTGGTGCCAGATGGCGCTCGCCCGGACGCACGCCATCGCCCTGGTCGGGGTCCAGGGCCACGTCGTGGAGATTGAGGCCGACATAGAGAACGGGCTGGTGGCCCTGCTGCTGGTGGGGCTGCCAGACACCGCGCTGCGCGAGGCACGAGACCGGATCAGGTCGGCCATAGTCAACAGCGATCGGTCGTGGCCGCAGCGCAGGATCACCGTTGGCCTCTCGCCCGCCAGCCTGCCTAAGCGGGGCAGTGGCTTTGACGTCGGCATCGCGGTGGCGATTCTGGCGGCGGCAGGGTCAGCCCAGGCGTTCGCGGTGGCCGACACGGTGTTTCTCGGTGAACTCGGCCTCGACGGCCGGCTGCGGCCGGTTCCCGGCGTCCTGCCCTCGGTGGCGGCGGCCGCGGCCGCCGGATTCCGGCGGGTTGTCGTACCGCAGGAGAACATGCCGGAGGCGGCGCTGGTGCCGGATATGCAGATTGTGGCCCCGGCTACCCTGGCCGCTCTGCTGGCGTGGCTTTGCCGTGGAGGAGCGGCCAGCCAAGACCCTGCGGTCCTGGTGGTCGAGTCAGGGGCGGGGTTGGCGTCCGGGCCCGGAGCGATCGGCGCCGCCGGGGGCATACGGCGGCGAGCCGTACCGGGTCAGGCGGGGCTGGCCGCACCAACGACCTCGGCGGCACGTGACCTGGCCGACGTGGCTGGTCAGCCGATAGCGCGCCGAGCTGCCGAGATCTGCGCCGCAGGCGGCCACCACCTGATGCTGCTCGGGCCGCCCGGAGTAGGCAAGACTCTGCTGGCGGAGCGACTGCCGACGATCATGCCGGGGCTCGGTCCGGCCGAGGCTCTGGAAGTCAGCGCCATCCATTCGGTCGCGGCTGCGCTGGCTCCGGACCGGCCGCTGGTCACCGAGCCGCCGTTCTGCGCACCGCATCACACCGCGACCAAGGCGGCCATCGTGGGGGGCGGCAGCGGGATCATCCGACCTGGGGCCGCGTCCTTAGCCCATCTGGGCTGCCTGTTCCTGGACGAAGCGCCGGAATTCGACCGGGACGTGCTCGACGCTCTGCGTCAGCCGCTGGAAAGCGGAGAGGTGGTGCTGGCCCGGTCCGGCGTGACAGCCCGCTTTCCGGCTCGGTTCACCCTGCTGTTGGCCGCCAATCCGTGCCCGTGTGCCCGGATGGCGGCATCGGGTGCGGACTGCACGTGCTCGCCGCTTGCGCGGCGGCGATACCTGGCTCGGCTGTCTGGTCCGCTGCTTGACCGGGTAGACGTGAAGGTCCAGCTGCTGCCGGTCAGCCGGGCCGAGCTGCTATGCGACCTGCGCTTGGCCGAATCGAGCGCGACCGTCGCGGCCCGGGTGCTCCGGGCCCGCGAGCGTGCGGCGAGGCGGTTGCGGGGAACTCGCTGGCGGCTCAACTCCGAGATTCCCGGCGGCGAGCTGCGGCGCGACTACCGGCCGGAGCCGGCCGCGCTCGCGCCGCTGGAACGTGCCATGGATCTTGGCCAGATCAGCGCCAGAGGCGCGGACCGGATCATCAGGCTCTCCTGGACACTGGCTGACCTGGCCGGTGTCGACCGGCCACGGCTGGCCGAGGTCGGCTATGCGCTCGGACTCTGGCTCGGGGTCGGGCAGTGACGATGGCCGCGGCGGAGGAGCGCCGGGCCAGGGTCACCCTGCCGTGGGTGCGCGGCACCGCCGACCTGCGCTACTGCTGCATTGGCCCGTCCCGAGTCATCTCAGCCGCGTCCCGGCGCGGTTTGCGGAGCTGTTGCTAAGGCGCGGGATCGCCGTCGTCGGCGCGGGCCAGCCGGCCTAGTTCGTGTCGCGCTAGTTCCATCGCCTTCGCCGGCGTGAGCCGCCGCCCCGAGTCGTAGGCGGTGTCGAACGCGGGCGCTCCCATCTGGTCGCGGAGCCGGGACTGGTACTGGTCGCGGAGCCTGGTCTCCAGCGGCTCCCACGCTTCGTCATTGGCGGCGAGCAGTGCGTCGGCGGTGCCGAAGAGCTCGGCGGCGTGCTGATGGTCACCGGCCGCAGTCAGGCAGAGGGCGGCGCCGAGGTAGTTCACTGGCTCCTCGCGCAGCGCCGGGGCGTCGTCGCAGATCCCGAATGCTTCGATCCATACCGAACAGGCCTTGCCGAGGTCTGCGCACATGATCGCCAAGTGCCCGAGGTTGGTGCGGATGCTCCAGCGGAATGTTGGCAGCGAGAGCGCATCAGAGATGCTCACAGCTTCCTCTAGGTGGGGCTGTGCCGCGTCCAGGTTGCCCTTCTCCAGTTCCAGCACGCCGAGGGAGTCCAGCGTCCCGGCCAGTCTGGCGCCTCTGCCCATTGC
>JASIBJ010000804.1 GCA_030045215.1 Streptosporangiaceae bacterium
ACCAGCTTCCCGTGCTGCTGCCCGACCTCCGCGGGCAGGACCTGGCGCCCAAGGGTGCCCCTCCGCTGGCGGCGGCGACCGAGTGGGTCACTACCGATTGCCCGAAGTGCGGCGGCCCGGCCAAACGGGACACCGACACCATGGATACGTTCGTGGACTCGTCCTGGTACTTCCTGCGGTACTGCTCACCGAATTTCGAGTATGGCCCGTTCGACGTCGAGGCGGTCCGGCGGTGGAGCCCGGTGGACCTGTACATCGGCGGTGTCGAGCACGCGATCCTGCATCTGCTGTACTCCCGGTTCTTCGTCAAGGTGCTGCACGACATGCGGATGCTCGACTTCGTGGAGCCATTCACCGCGCTGGTGAACCAGGGCCAGGTCATCAACCAGGGCAAGGCCATGTCGAAGTCCCTCGGCAACGGCGTGGACCTAGGTCAGCAGCTGACCGAGCACGGGGTGGACGCGATCCGGCTGACGATGATCTTCGCCAGCCCGCCGGAAGACGACATCGACTGGGCCGACGTGCGGCCGGAGGCGCTGGTCAGGTTCCTGACCAGGGTCTATCGGGTCGCCGCGGATGTCGCGTCGATCCCTGTTGGTACGGCCGCCACCGATGTGGCCGCCGGCGATATGGATCTGCGCAAGATCACCCACAAGACGATCGACGAGGTCACCCGGCTGGTCGAGTCAACCCGGCTGAACGTCGCGGTGGCCAGGCTGATGGAGCTGGTCAGCGCGGCCAGGAGGACGATCGACTCCGGTCCAGGCGCGGCGGACCCGGCGGTGCGCGAGGCAGCGGAGACGCTGACGGTGCTGCTATCGCTGTTCGCCCCGTACACGGCCGAGGAGTGCTGGGAAATGCTCGGCCGCCCGCCGTCGGTCGCGCTGGCTGGATGGCCGGTCGCCGAGCCGGCGCTCCTGGTCGAGGAGACCGTAACGTGCGTGGTGCAGGTCGACGGCAAGGTCAGGGACCGGCTTGAGGTGCCGGCCACCATCGGCGAGGACGAGCTGCGGGAGCTGGCCTTGGCCGCACCCGGCGTGGACCGCGCGCTGGCCGGGCGCGGCGTGCGGACCGTGATCGTGCGCGCGCCGAAGCTCGTCAACATCGTGTCGGCTTAGGCCGGCGGTCTTGGCTGGCCGGGTTTCGGGATGCCTGGACTGCCTGCAGGTTGTCGCACTCCCTGTAAGTTGTCGCACTACCTGTAAGTTGTCGCACTCCCTGTAAGTTGTCGCACTTCCTGTAAGTTGTCCGGTGCATATCGGGGCGAAACGACCGCGAAAAAGCCGAGAACGTGCAGGGAGTGTGAGAACTTACAGGGAGTCAGTGCCGGATCAGAGTGTGACCAGGTCGCCTGCCTGCCGACACCCAGGTTTCCCGGCACCCGGCGCTCGCCGCGCCCGTGACGGCGGGTGGCCGCACTGCCGGTCAGGCTCTTCTGATCGGCATGAGGCTCGGCACCGGGTCGGTCGTGAGGAAGTCGATCATGATCTGGTTGCACAAGGCTGGCTTCTCGATGATCAGCGCGTGCGAGGTACCGGGCACGATCGCCAGCTCGGCGTCCTGGATCGCGCGGAACATGGCCAGCGTGTGCTCGGGGCGGATCGCGTCATCGTCCCCGGCCATGATCAGCGTCCGGGCGCAGACCTGGCCAAGGTCCTCGATCGTCAGCGTCGGCTCGCTGGCGATCATTCGGCTGACCTTGGCAACGACTTCGGGAAAGTGGTCGCGGCCATCGGGGGAGACCTGAGCGTAAGCCTCGACGAAGAACTCGTTCGTGGCCACCTCGCCGCCGTCGAGCGCGTCGAGCAGGCCGTCGTAGCGAAAGTTGGCCGAGATCAGCACGAGCCGGTCGACGAGGTCCGAGCGGGCGAGCGCAACGAGCAGCGCCACGTTCGCGCCGTCGCTGTGCCCGACCAGGTGCGCCGGGCCGAGTCCGAGAGTTTCGGCGAAGGCAACGGTGTCGTGCGCCATGAGGTCGTAGCTGATCGGCCCGGGCAGGTCAGGCGTGTGGCCGTGGCCCCGCCGCTCGGGCGTGAGCACCCGGAAGCGCTCCGCCAGAGCCGGGGCCGTCGCCCCGAACTCGGAGGCATCGGTCAGGGCGCCGTGCAGGAGCAACAGGGGCTGGCCTGCACCTTGTTCGGCGTACCAGGTGTGAACACCGCCGGCGTCGACGTAGGTCATCCCGGCTCCCTGTCCGCTCGCTGCTGGAGTGCTGACGATAGCAGCAGGCGCCACGAGCCCGGCGGAGCCGGGAGGGCTGACCGGGCTGGTCGGCGCCTCGTTCCCCTATCGGAAGACGATCTGGAACCACCGTCGCTTGCCAATCCTGATCACGTCGCCGCTGGACAGCGGATGACGCTGGTCAGGATCGGTCAGCGTGCGGACGCCGTCAAGCCGGACGCCGCCCTGCGCGACGAGGCGGCGAAGCTCGCCGCCGGACTCTGCGGGCAGGCAGTGCCGCAGTATGTCCACGAGGGTGGCATTGGGGTTGGCGACCGCGACCTCGGTGACGTCGACGGGCACCGATCGGCCGGAGAACACGCGGTCGAACCACTGCTCTTCGCGCGCGGCATCGGCGGCGGAGTAGTAGCGCTCGACCAGCGCGCGGCCGAGAACCCGTTTGGCCTGCATCGGGTTCAGCTCGCCGACGCGAATTGCGGCGTCGATGGCCGCGATCTCCGGCAACGGGACCAGCGTGTAGTGGCGCAGGTAGCCGGTGACGAGCTCGTCGCGCAGCTTCATCGCCTTGCCGAACATGTCGCGGGCGGTGTCGCTGAGTGCGATGTAGTTGCCCAGGCTCTTGCTCTGCTTGGCCCGCCCGTCGATGCCCGGAGTGATCTGCGTGGTGATAACGACCTGGGGAGCCCGTCCGAGCCGCTCCGCGAAGAACCTGCCCATGAGCTCGTTGAACATCTGATCGGTGCCGACGATCGTCAGGTCTGAGTCGAGCTCGCAGGAGTCGTAGCCCTGCAAGACCGGGTAAAGCAGCTCGTGCATGTGGATCTCCGCGCCCGTGGCGATCCTGCTGGCAAACATGTCGCGCTGGATCAGGCGCGCGTGCGTGACGTGAGAGAGCAGGCCCAGGAAGGAGTCCAGCGGCATCTGCCCCCACCACTCGGAGTTGCGGCGGACCTCGAGTACCTCGGGCTCTGTGCGCAGGACCCGGCTGGCCTGGGTGACGAACCCCTCGGCGTCTCGGTCGATCTGCCCGGCCGAGATCACCGGCCGGGTTGCGGACTTGCCCGCCGGGTCACCGATCCGCGTGGTGAAGTCACCGATGAGCAGAACCACCTTGTGGCCGGCTTCCTGCATTTCGCGCAGTGCCCACAGGTTCACGGCGTGCCCGATGTGCAGGAACGGTGCCGTCACGTCGACGCCGTACTTGATCCGCAGCGGGCGGCCCGCGGCGAGCCGGTTCCGCAGCTCGTCAGCGGTGATGATGTCCGCGGCTGTCCGCTGCAGGGTTGGGAACTCGCAGAAGATCTCGTCCATGGGAGAACAGGTAGTGGCTGGGCGGGACAGGAATAACGAATGAGCCCGGTGTCGCCGCGGGCAAGCCGAGGGTGGCCGCTCGGAGGAGCGGGCACGGCTGGCTATGCGGGACTGCCGAGCGCCCGATATCGCCTGCTCGTCCTTAGCCTGCTGACCATGGCGGGAGTGTGCCCAACGGCCCCGGTG
>JASIBJ010000805.1 GCA_030045215.1 Streptosporangiaceae bacterium
GGCGCTCGGCATGGCCCAGGGCCGGCGGCTTGACCCGCGCAACATCGAACGGCTTGTCGACGACGTGCTCGCTACCATCGCCGAGTTCGGCGAGACGGGTGCGGACGCGGCCGAGCTTGTCGACGGGCCGATGGCCAACCCTGAGGACCGGCTCGAGTTCACGAACAACAGCCTGCGCCGGACGGCGGCCAGGCTCGCCGCACAGTCACCGTTTTACGCCCGCCACTTCAGCTCCGCACAGATCGACCCGGCCAAGCTTGACGTTGCAGGGCTGCGGGCGATCCCGGTTACGGTGAAGGCGGACCTGACCGGGCGGCCAGGAGACTTCCGCTGCACCGACGCCCCGGCCTACCTCGCCACCCGCACCACCGGCACCACCGGGCGCCCCGCGGAAGTGTGGCTGTCGCGCTATGAGATGGAGCTGTGGCCCGCGCTCGGCGCGCTCGCCTCAGTGCTGCGCGGCGAGCTTCGGCCCGGCGATGTCATGCAGGTGAACCTGAGCTCGCGCTCCACCGTGGCCCTGCACCTGGCAGCCGGCGGCTGCCGCCTGACCGGAGCCGGGTGCCGTCCGCTCGGCATCGTGGCCCCGGAGGCAGCGCTGGACAGCCTGGCCGAGGGGGGCGCCACGATCCTGCTGACCGTCCCCAGCTATCTCGCCGAGCTCGTGAAGGCGGCGCGGCACGCCGGCCTGGGCGCCGGCGACTTCCGGCTGCGCCGCCTCGTCGTGGGTGGCGAGGTGCTGTCCGCGAGCCTGGCGCGGGCGGCCGAACAGACGCTCGGCGTCCCGCACATCGAGGACCCTTACAGCATGACCGAGATCGTCCCGGTCACCGGGCGTCCCTGCAGCCGGGGACACATGCACCACGACATCAACCTAGGGCTCACCGAGGTGGTCGACCTGGACACGGGCGAGCCCGCCGCCCCCGGCGCGCTCGGCACGCTCGTGATCACCCCGTACTTCCCGTACCGGGACTGCACGCCGGTGTTCCGCTATGACACCCGCGACGTCGCCCGGCGCCTACCCGACACGCCCTTGCGCTGTGAGCTGGCCGCCATCCCCGCGACCAGCCTGATCCTCGGCAAGGCCGACCATATGCTGCGCCTGCCCGGCGGTGAGGTCGTGACGTCCCGGCAGCTCATCGAGACGATCGAGTCGCTGCCCGCCGAGCCCTGGCCCGCGCGATATCGCGCCGCCGCCTGCGACGGCCGGATCCGGCTCACCCTGCCGGCCAGCGCGATCGCCGGCTACGGCGAGGCCGAGGCCGTCCGCCACTGTGCGGCGGCCGGGCTGGACGTCGACCTCGACATCATCGGCGACGACCAGGCCGGCTCGCTTCGCCACACCCGTAGCGACATGCACGAGACCACGTTCGCCAGCCAGCACGCACTCGTCGGAGCATGACATGCCGGTGTATATTTTCCCGCTGCCCCTGTGGGAAGAGACCTTCTTGCTGTTCTGCGTGATCCTGACCGGCGTGGTCGTGGCCTGCGCGGGCGCGCTCGCTTATTTCCGGCGTGTGCGCATGGAGCGCCCGCCGGTGGGGACGTTCAACACACGCGACGTCGTGATCCTGCTGGTCGTCATCGGCGTCCTGCCGTTCGTGTACGGCTGGCTCCCGGATGTGGTGGTTACCTGCATCCTGGTCGTCACGTTCGCCGCTGCCCTTTACATCGGCTACGCGCACCTGGTCGGCCGGGTGGGGATCTGGCTGGGGATCGGCTTGCTGTTCGGCCTCAACATCTGGTCGAGCAATCACATCATGGGGACCGTCGCCGGATGGGACTGGTGGTACCTCCAGCAGAGCGTCGCCGTGCTGCTCGCCGCGATCGCCGTGTGCAACCTGTACGTGCAGGGCGGGATGAAGCTGCGGCACGTCGCGTGGCTGTCGCTCGGGCTCGCCTGCTACGACGTCGTCTTCGCCTCGTACTATCCGCTGACCGGGAGGCTGCTCGCGCGCTACATTACGCACCCGCTCACGCCGGTGGTCGGCATGCGATTCGGCAAAGTCGACTGCGTTCTCGGCCTCGGTGACCTGCTCGTGTACTCCCTGTTCTTCGTGACCGCCTACAAGGGCTACGGCAGGCGGGCGGCCACCATAGCGGCCGGCGTCATCGGCGTCTTCGGCTGCTTCGCGACAGCGTTCATCCCGCTCCTGTTCAACTTCACCAACGCCAACTTTGACGAACTCGTCCCCGCGCAGTCGCTGTTCGGGCCCGCCGCCTTCCTCACCTACCTGTGGATGAAACGCCACTACGGCCGGGAGCGCACGATGGCGGAATATACGGCCAGCCAGGAGGCCGTGGCTGCCGCGCCCCAGGTCGAGCAGACCCCGGCGCCGCAGCCGGCGTCCATCTGAACCAGCGAACCGGCATCAGCGAGTTCGTCGGTTCCCGGCCTGGTCCGGAGCGGCGCGATAGCCGACTATAGCGTTCCGTCATGAGCAGACTGCCTGATTTTCGCCGGGAGCAGCTGACTGCCGAGGGGCAAGCCGTCTGGGACGCCATCGTCGGTACCCGTGGCAACCAGCTGGTGACAGAGAATGGCGGGCTGGCCGGCCCGTTCAACGCCTTCGTTCACGCACCTAAGGTCGGACGCGAGCTCACCGAACTCGGCGCCGTCCTCCGTTTCGGGACCTCGCTTGAGCGCAAGCTCACCGAGATCGCGATCATCACGGTCGGGGCGCACTGGCGGGCAGAATTCGAATGGTGGGCGCACGCCCGCATGGCCCGCGTGCACGGCGTGGACGACGCCGTCGTGGACGCGATCGGCAGGGGTGAGGATCCGCCGTTCCGCGCCGGGGACGAACGGGCAGTGTACGCCGTTGCCAGTCAGCTCGTCGGCACCGGACGGGTTGACGACGACACCTACGCCGCTGCCCGCGGCCTGCTCGGCGACACCGGGATGGTCGAGCTGATCGCGCTGTGCGGCTACTACACGCTCATCTCGTTCGTGCTGAACGCCTTCGACGTGCCGGTCCCGCCCGGCATCACGCCTGCGTTGGACCACCGCGGGCTGCCGGGCCGCTGAGCGCGGGCCGGACGGCCGCCGCTGGCCTGGACGCAGCGGGCGGTGCCGGAAGCCCGGCACCGCCCGCCCGCTCCGGGCGTTACCAGATCCCGGCCAGCCTGGCCAGTGCGTGCACGAACTGGTAGGCGTTGACCGTCCCCCAGCCGCTGGCAAGGTCATATCCGGGGCCGGCGTTATAGCCAGTCACGCCGCCGAAGGAGTTGTTGCCGGTGGTGATGTCCACGATGCCGGTCCGGCCGTAACCACGCTGGCTGACCGCACCGAGCAGGTACAGCGCCGGGTTGATGTTGCCGAGCCGGTGCCCGGCCAGCTGGTCGGCCAGCGCGACGATGCCAGCGAACATCGGCGTCGCCTCGGACGTGCCGCCCTCGACGCCCCACACCGGGCCGAAGGGCGCGAACGAGACGTAGATCCAGCAGCCGCCGTTTACCGCCGCGCTCATCGAGATGTCGGGCGTGCCACGGCTATCGCCTACGACGTTGCTGACCCCGTTCTGGAACGGCGGGCGCGGGAAGACCGCCGAGAGGCCGCCGCCTCCGGCTCCGTAGCCATCGTTCCAGACAGTGTCCGGCGCAAGCCGGTGGCCGTAGTTGTCGAGGGTGAGCTGCGATCCGCCGACCGAGGTCACGAGCGGGTCACTCGAAGGCCAGGAGTTGACCGGGTACGGATAGAGCGTCGACCCGTTCGACTCCGTGTTGGTCGCCCCGTAGTCGCCCGCGGCGGCCAGCACCGTGACGTGATGTCGGAGGGCGTCCTTGAACGCGTAGCGCAGATCAAGCAGGCTGGAGTAGTTGCCCGAGCTGAAGCCGGGGAACGTGTTCTCGGTAGCGCCGAAGCTCTGCGAGATCACATCGGGAACGCCCTGGTTGATCAGGGTCTCCTCGGCGTCCATCATCTCCGGGAAGCCGCTGGTTCCCTCTTCCTCGGCGACTGAGGTCTCGGCGAGCACGATGTTGGCACCTGGCGCTATCGCGTGGGCGTACTCCACGTCGAGCGTCGTTTCGATGGCCCAGCCGATCATCGTGTCGTTCGTGGGGTCGTACGGCGGGATCGAGCCGAACCGGTCGATGGTGAGATTGACCGGCGGCAGGCCCCACTCGGCGTCGAAGGTCGCGACATCATTGCGGATAGTCGGCGATCCGAATGAATCGACAATGAGGATCGTCTCGCCCGCGCCGGTGATTCCTTGTCTGTAGAGGCGGTTGAGGTCGTAGGCGACGTGATATTGCAGCGGCGAGTAGCACCTGATGCCAAGTTGCGTCAGGCACTCGGTCGTCGACACGGGTGCGGGCAGCTGACCGGTGATGCTCTCGGGGCCGCTGATGTCCGGGATCGGCGCGACCGTGTGCTCCTGGGCGAGATGCGCCGGGGTGGCCGGCGCTGCCGGTACCTGGATCCAGAGCAGGCTGACTGCGGCCAGCGCCGGGATGGCGGCTAACCGTAGAAGACGGAGCGGGCTCCTTCCCGTACCGCAGGGAACTGCGGGCGCGGCGCTGGGAGCCGACCTTGCCCATAGCGATGACATATGGCTCCTTCCGTCGGATCATTTACGCGGGATGTACTACTTCACGCGGTAACTCATCCTTTCTCCGGCCATCAGGAAACGCAATAGTCCCGCTAATCCCGCAGGCCGACCAGCACGGAACGGGTCGTGCGGCAGCGAGCGCCGGGGGACGGCTCCAGGCCGAGCTGGTCAGTGCACGTTGCGCACGCGCTGCAGGCCGCCGTTGGCGGCCGCGTGGGGTCGGCGGCGCGGATCTCGACGCCACCCGGCCGCTATGCGGACAGAAACTCACGTAGCGAAAGCACACCAGGGCCTTGCCGACAGCCGGCTGTCAAGAGCCGAGCCCGGCGAGGCGAGGGCCATCTGGAGTGCGGCCAGCTTCTGGCCTGGAAA
>JASIBJ010000806.1 GCA_030045215.1 Streptosporangiaceae bacterium
GCGGCGGCTGGCCCTGCGGCGGCTGGCCCTGCGCTTGTCCCCGCGCCTGCTGCGGCTGTGCCTGAGCTTGCCCCTGCTGCTGGCCGTGAGCCTGTCCGGCCACGCCGTCGGCCGCGACCTGGGCGCCCGCGTGCCTGCCCTCGGCGCCGCGGCCACCCTGCTTCTGGTCAGCCGCGCCGATCGCGCCCGCGACCGACCGCGCGACCTCATCTTCCAGCGAGCCTCTGTCGTTCTCCCCGGCCACCAGCGTGGTCACCACGTCGCGAATCTCGGTCAGCCGTCGGAGCGCCTCGGTGTGGCGGGACATCAGCAAGTTGAGCCGCCGTTCTGCCCCGTCGTGAATCGCCGTTGCCCGCGCCGTCGCCTCATCAAGCTGCTGCTTGGCCTGCGCCTTCGCGGTGGCCACCGCGGTCTCGGCGTGCTTGGTTGCGTCCGCAAGCACTTGCTGGGCGTCGGTGGCTGCGCTCTTGCGGGCTTTCTCCGCCTCGGACTTAGCCGTCGCGACGGTCGTCTCGGCCTGCTCCTGGGCCGCGCTCAGCATGCGCTCGGCCTGCTCCTGCGCCTCGGCCCGGCTCTTGTCGGTCTCTGCCTTCGCGTCCGACCGCAGTTTGGTGGTCTCGGCGTGGGCGTCGGACCGCATCTTGGAGATCTCGTCGTCCGCCCTGGCGCGCTGCGACTTCGCCTCGTCGTCGGCGAGCTTGAGGATCTGGCCGATGCGTTCGCTGATCTCCTCGTGCGGCGGCCTTCCCGCGGACCGCGCGGTCGAGACCTCCAGCTTGAGCCGCTCGTTCTCGTCGAGCGCCTGCGAGAGCCGGTCCTCGAGATCGCGCTTAGCATCCTCGAGGCTCCGCAGGTCGATCCGCAGCGCCGCGACGTACTCGTCGACGGCCCGGCGACTGTACCCGCGCATCTCCCGCTCGAACTGGTCGTCGTGGCCCAGGTCGGAGGAGAGGTGGCCGTGCTCGCTCATGATGTCACCCGTCAGGTCCAGTCAGGCCGGCGCCGGCATGAGCAGGGAGCTAACCCCCCGATCAATAAGGTGCCCGGATTTAGCTGTCTGCATTTGCCGCGCTCGCCGGAGCTGCGGGAACTGACGGCAGCCAGACGCAACGCAACGGCGGGCGATGTCGGGCACGACTCTGTCCCTAACATCCCGCCCGCGCAACCGAAACGATGTTTTATCCGTTTTATTCAATATTCTGGAGCTAACGTTATCGAACCGGGACTAGGCGCCCGGCTGTTTCAGGGCGACTGGAACAATCGGCTGGCGCGGGTGGTAATGGACAGGCCCTCGCCGTGGCCGTGACGGTCGCGCGCCGGCCGGCGGCCCGTGTGCCCGTCCCGCCGGCCGCCGCCAGTGCCGGGCTTTTTGCCGGAAATACCTGAGATGGGAGGCTGTCATGCATGCGCTGGCGCTGATCGGGGCGCTCGGAGACTCGCGCCCGCAGATCGATGCCGGGGCCTGGGTCGCGCCCGGCGCCGTTGTGGTCGGCGACGTCACGCTCGGCCCTGGCTCGTCGGTGTGGTACGGGGCCGTGCTGCGGGCCGATGAGGCGGAGATCGTCGTCGGCGCCGGATGCAACATCCAGGATCTTTGCTGCCTGCACGTTGATCAGGGCGAGCCCGTGGTACTCGAGGACGGCGTGAGCCTCGGCCATGGGGCCGTCGTGCACGGCGCTTACGTCGGAGCGGGCTCCCTGATCGGCATGGGTGCCGTCATCCTCGGCCGGGCGCGGATAGGCGGTGGAAGCCTGGTCGCAGCCGGCACGGTAGTTCGAGCGGGAACCGTCGTCCCTGCCGGTGTCCTGGTTGCGGGCGTACCTGGTCGCGTGGTCCGCGAGCTGACCAGCTCGGAGAGCAAGACGCTCACCGATACGGCGGCGCACTATGTGGCTCGGGCGGGCCGTCACCGGGACGCGGCCTGGGCCAGGCTGCCCCCTGACGCCAGCGGCGAACCCGGCCCGTAATCCGGTGAAAATGGCTGTCGATTCGCGAACACCACTAAACCGGCATAAGCCCTGATCGTGAAACATCGGTTAGCGCATGTGGTTAGGGAAATGACCCTCATGGGTCATGCACGCCCGCCGGCCAAGCCACTAGCCTGAACGGCAAGCTGGTGCCCGTGCAGCTCTCGTGGATGGAGGTGGTCGCGTTGGGTGACGACGTCGACCTGCGCTTCCACGATCGCGTCGCACTCGAGGAGATCGAGCTGTACTCGGAGGTTCTCAGCGCGGTAGCGGCCTCCGACCGCGCGCTCACGCCGGCCGAGATTGACGAAGTGCTGGGAGTACGTCGGCCGGCTAGCGCGAAGGTTCGCGCTCGCTGAACTCCCCGGCTCCAGGGAATCGGCGTTATGTTTGCCGTGGCCGAAAATTATCCGGCGTAACGGGAGCCGGCCAGATGGACAGCACGGATCGGGTGAGCCGCGAAACCGCTCATCTGGAGTCGCCGTGGTCGGGATCCACCGCGGCGCGCGGCACCGCGTTCGGCTATCTGGGAGTGCGGGTCGAGGATGACCAGGTCTGGACCATCCGCGGTTCTGTTCACGGGCGGTTTCTCGGACAACTGGCGGGCGCCCGTGCGGGAATGGAGGCCACGCGCCTCACTCCCCTGGCCGCCCGGCTGGTGGCTTGCGGCCTCGGGCAGCGTCCGATGGGAAGGGTTTTCGTCGCTCTCGCGAATGGCACGCATTATGAGCGGCTGTTGCGTCCGGCGGCGGTCGGGGACCTGAACAAGATTGCCGCCGAGATTGCCCGGTTTAACCAGGCGGCTGGCGTCGTCGGCCCGGCTGACTCCGGCTAGCAGGCCGGCTCAGGTTGGCTCCCCCATGACAGCGCCGCGCGAGTACATGACGTCGGTATCCCAGTGGGTGAAGCCGAGCGACTCGTAGAGGCCGATAGCCGCCGAGTTGGTCTCGTCGACGTACAGCATCACCTCGAGCAGGCCTCGCCCGCGCAGGTAGCGCAGGCCGATCAGCGTGAGCGCCCGGCCGAGGCCGGTGCCGCGCTCGTCCGGATCTACGCCCACGACGTACACCTCGCCGATGGCCTCGTGTCCGTGCTGTCCATTCCCGGCCTGCAGCTGTCCTCCATGGATCTTGGTCCAGTGGAAGCCGATCAGTCGGCCCTCGCGCTCGGCGAGGAAGAACCCGTCAGGGTCGAACCACGGCTCGCGTTCGCGCAGGTTGAGGTCCTCGCTTGTCCAGGCGCCCTGCTCGGGGTGATGGGCGAACGCGCGCTGGTTGAGGCGAACCCACCCATCCTCGTCCTGGCCGGGTATGAACGTGCGCACGCTCACGCCGTCCGCCAGTTGCGGCCGTCCGATCCTGGCCTGCAACGACCGGCGCATCTGCCAGAGCGCCCTGGCCCGGACGAAGCCCGCCGCCGAGGCGAGGCGGGCCGCAGCGGGTTGCTCGCCGTGTGCCCACAGACGCAGCCCCGTGTCTCCGGCCTCGGCGACCAGCGCCTCACCCAGGAGCAGGCCGAGGCCTCGGCGCCGGCTGGCGGGATCGATGACCATTTCGGCGGCCGGCCCTTCCACCGGGTCGGTGGGATCGAGGTGGCCGTAGCCGGCCAGCTGGCCGTCCCGCCAGAGCAGGACGTTGCGTGCCCGCGTGTCCCCGCCGTAGCGCAGGTGGAGCATCACGTGCTCGGAAAGTGGGCCCACTCCGTCCTCGTCGGCGGCCCGCTGCACCAGCGCCAGAGCCGCCGCCGCCTCGTCGGCCGGAATCTGGCCGCCCACCCGGACCACGACGCCGTCGGGAACCGGCGCTTGGCTACCGGTCTGCATACGTCGCGCTCTGCTGGGTTCCGGCCGGGCGCCCGCCCTGGCGCTGGCCGTAAGCCGGATTGTCCGCGCGGCCGTTGCCAGCATCGGCGAGCGTATCTTCGCTGGCGGGCGGGCTGGCCTTGTCGGCCTGGTCCTCGGCGGTGACGCCTGAGCGGGCCCTGGCGGGCACAAACCGGTAGCCCACGTTGCGGACCGTGCCGATCAGCCCCTCGTTTTCCGCCCCGAGTTTGGCCCGAAGTCGGCGAACGTGCACGTCGACGGTCCTGGTGCCGCCGAAGTAGTCATATCCCCACACCTCCTGCAGGAGCTGGGCTCTGGTGAAGACCCGGCCCGGATACTGGGCCAGGAACTTCAGCAGCTCGAATTCCTTGAAGGTCAGGTCGAGCGCGCGGCCGTTTATGCGGGCGGAGTAGGTCGCCTCGTTGATGACGAGCCCGCCGGAGCGGATTTCATGCGGCGGCTGCGCGGCCGGCTGGGCCGAGCGGCCGACAGCCAGCCGGAGGCGCGCTTCCACCTCACCCGGGCCAGCCGTGTGCAAGATGAAGTCGTCGGCTCCCCAGTCCGCTGAGCTGGCCGCCCAGCCGCCATCGGACACGACAACAAGCACCGGGAGCTGGCTACCGCCCGACCGGAGCGCCCGCAGCACTCGCCTGGCCTGTACCAGGTCCCGCCGGGCGTCGATGAGAACGATTTCGGGCGCAGGCTTACTAGCAGCGACGTGCTCGGCGGCCGCGGGTGCAACCCGCACGGCGTGCGGGAGCAGGCCGAGCGAGGGCAGGATGTCCGCGGACGACTCGCGCGCGCTGGTGAGCAGCAGCACAATGCTCAACCGGTGCCACCTCCGGCCTCGGCGTCATGCGCCGGAACTAATACCGCATCGGTCTGAGGATGCACGCCCGGGGTCGTCGTCGTCGGGGCCCGCTATGAGCGAGGATAGCTGACATGGCGACTGTGACCTTGCGGTACTGGGCAGCGGCAAAGGACGCGGCTGGGGTCGCGGAGCAGACGGTCACGGCCGACACGCTGGCGACGGCGCTGGCCCAGGCGGGCGAATCGCAGGTTCGCGCCCGCCTCGAGCTGGTCCTGCAACGATCATCGTTCCTTGTCAACGGAGCGCCGGTCGGACGCAGGGCAGCCGAATCTGTGCAGCTCAGCGAGGGTGCGGTGATCGAGGTCCTGCCGCCCTTCGCGGGCGGCTAAGGCTGCCCGCCCGGCCGGCCAACCGCAGATCAGGCAGATGGTGAACCGCTCCCGCGTCGGCGACGTGTTAGTAGGCATGGCAGGCCTCGGAAGCGCCGGAGCCAAGAATTCCCGGCGGATGCCCTCCGACGAGGATCTCATGCGGGCGCTCTATACCGAGCACGCTGCGCCGCTGCTCAGGTACGCGATGCACCTGATGAGCGGCGATCGTCAGCGTGCCGAGGACATCGTGCAGGAGACCTTGCTGCGCGCATGGCAACATCCGGAGGCCATCGCCGATCGCCCTGCCCGGCCATGGCTTTTCGCCGTGGCGAGGAACCTCGCCATCGATGCATACCGCGCGAAGCGCGCGCGGCCGCACGAGGTGGGAGAGGCTGCGCTTGAAGTCCTGCCGGGCTCCGACGACGCCGAACGCGCGCTGGAGTCCTGGGCCGTCGCCGACGCGCTCGGCGAACTGCGGCCCGAGCACCGGAGCGTGCTGCTGGAGACGTACTACCGGGGCAAGTCCGTGGCCGAGGCGGCATCCGCCCTTGGCATACCGGCTGGAACAGTAAAATCTAGGACCTTTTATGCACTCCGTGCCCTTCGACTGGCACTGGAGGAACGGGGGCTAGCGCCATGAGCGTTACAGGTGCCGGTGGCCCCGCGTGCCGGGATATGCGACTGCTGCTCGGCGTGTACGTGGTGGGTGCCATCGATCCGGCGGAGCGGGCACTGGTGGACGAGCATTTGAGCGAGTGCCCGGCGTGCCGCGATGAGCTGGCTGGCCTGGCCGGGCTGCCCGCGCTGCTCAGCCACGTCCCCGAGGCCGACGTTGCCAGGCTTGGCGCGAACGTCGTCAGCCTGCCGGACCAGGCGGAACCGTCGCCGGAACTGCTGAGCTCGCTGCTTGATCACGTTGCCGCGCGGCGGAGGTCGCGGAGGTGGCGTGGCATCGCGGCCGCGGCGGCCGCGGCTGTTATCGCGGTGGGCGGCACTGCCACGGTGATGGAACTGACCGGCCACGGAAGCGGCCACCAGCCCGCGGTCGACGTTGCCACCGGAGTGAATACCGCGGCGCATATCACGGCGCGCGTCGACTACTCCATGGCTCCCTGGGGGACCGCGATGCGGGTGGAGGTGACCGGCATCAAGGCCGGCACCGCGTGCCGCTTCTGGGTGATTACCGGGACCGGGCGATCGTTCGCGGGCGCGTGGACGGTGGCCCAGGCCGGGTACGCCAGCCCGTGGTACTCGGCTTCCTCCAGGGTTGCCCCGGGCGCCATCCACGCGTTCCAGATCACCACGGCAGGTAATTCGCTGGTCACAATCCCGGTTACCAGCTGAGCCGGGAATGCGGACGAGTCGCACGGCGCTAGTACCCGCGTGACGCCCGGACTGATAGCCCTGATCGCAGCGCTGGCGTTCGCGCTGGCAGGTGGCCTGCTATGGCGGCGCGCCAACGGCCGGATGCGCGACGTCGGCCGGCCTGACGGCGGGCAAGGACTGGGGGAGGACGCCGAGGCGCCGGTGGCTGACGTCCTTGCCCCGGTCGTGCCTGAGGGCCGACTGACCAGCGCCGAGCTGGGACGGTCATTGGGGCAGCGGGCCACGCTTGTGCAGTTCTCCTCCGCCTTCTGCGCCCCGTGCCGCGCCACCCGGCGGGTACTGACCGACGTGGCGAGCATGGTCGATGGGGTCGAGTACATCGAAGTGGACGCGGAGGCGCGGCTCGACCTTGTTCGTCGCCTGAACGTCTTGCGGACCCCGACCGTGCTGGTGACCGACGCCGAAGGCCGGATCGTGAAACGGGCATCCGGCCAGCCGCGCAAGCCCGACGTGATCGCGGCCGTCGGCGCGGCGGCCGGTGTCGGTAATCCCGCATACCTGATCGGGAATGAAGGTAGTGACAGCGGCGCCGGGCCCGCATAGCATCTGCTGCGTGCCCGCATGCAATCGCGCAGATAGCCGCGGCCCTTGGCCAGAACTGGGGCTGACCAAGCGCCGCGCCATTGATTTCTGCCGCGTCGGGACCTCTCTCTGTCCGGTCACGCTAGCGCGCGGCGTCCGGCCCTAGCGGCTGCCCGCCCAGCCGGGACGGGCAAAGTACGCCGCCCGGGCGGGCTGGACAGCACTGCCGACCCGCCAATGCCGGGAAGACGTGCAGCGAGATGCTGGATCGCACCCGAGGTCAGGCCGAACGAGCTAAGGAGCCGGTGGATGGAGATCGATCCGAGGGGGCCCCGTTTCGGTGCCCTCCTGACGATGGTGGTATTCGCCATCGTCTTGCTCACCAGCAACGTCTGGCTGCTGACAGCGCAGGCGGTTGTGTTCGCCCTCAGCGCGCTGTTCGGCCTGCGCTACTCGCCCTACGGCCTGGTGTACCGCTGGCTGATCCGGCCCCGGCTCGGCCCGCCCAAGGAACTCGAGGCTGAGGCCCCGCCCCGGTTCGCCCAGGCGGTGGGGCTGGTGATCAGCCTGATCGGGATCGCCGGCTACGCGGCCCACGTTCAGCCGCTTGGCATGGCGGCCGCGGCCGCTGGCCTGCTGGCGGCCGTCCTGAACGGCGTGTTCGGGCTGTGCCTCGGCTGCGAGATGTACCTGGCGATCCGACGTACCTGGCCGGGCCTGGCAGGGGCCGGCCGCAACTGAAACCCGCTCGAAATCCCCGCGAAGCGAACCCAGAGGAGGACATGCTGATGAGCCGTTCCGACGTCCTGGTGGACGCCGACTGGGTGCAGGCCCATCACGGCGATCCAGGCATCGTGCTGGTCGAGGTCGACGAGGACACCAGTGCTTACGACAAGGGGCACATCCGTGACGCCGTCAAGATCGACTGGAAGAAGGACCTGCAGGACCCGGTACGCCGCGACTTCGTGGACCGGGCCGGGTTCGAGGCCCTGCTGTCCGAGCGCGGGATCGCAGGCGACGACACCGTCGTCCTGTACGGCGGCAACAACAACTGGTTCGCCGCGTACGCGTACTGGTACTTCAAGCTGTACGGGCACGACAAGGTGAAGCTGCTCGACGGCGGCAGGAAGAAGTGGGAACTGGACTCGCGCGAGCTGGTCACAGAGGTGCCAGCCCGCCCTGCCACCCACTACACCGCCAAGGACCAGGACTCCTCGATCCGGGCGTTCCGCGACGAGGTCGTGGCCGCGATCGGCAACGAGAACTTGATCGACGTGCGCTCACCCGATGAGTTCGCCGGCCGGCTCCTAGCGCCCGCGCATCTCCCGCAGGAGCAGGCGCAGCGCGGCGGCCACGTGCCGACCGCGCGGAATGTGCCGTGGTCCAAGGCGGCCGAGGAGGACGGCACGTTCAAGTCAGACGACGCCCTCCGGGCCCTGTACGCCGACGCCGGCGTGGACTTCGGCCGCGACACAATCGCGTACTGCCGGATTGGCGAGCGGTCCGCGCACACCTGGTTCGTCTTCCACGAACTGCTCGGCCACCCCAACGTGAAGAACTACGACGGATCGTGGACCGAGTACGGCTCGCTGGTTGGCGTTCCGATCGAGCTGGGTGACGGATCATGACCGACGCGACCCAGGGCGCGCAGGCAGCAGCCGACGGCTGCGGGGCACCTGCGGACGCGTCCAGGGTGACGTCGGCGGGAAACCAGGCGGTCGTGCAGGGCACCGTCACCCGAGATGGCGCGCCGGTGTCGGTGGGCTATGCGCGGCTGCTCAACTCCGGCGGCGAGTTCGTGGCCGAGGTGCCGCTGGCTGCCGACGGCGGGTTTCAGTTCTTCGCCGCGCCGGGAGACTGGACGCTGCGGGTGCTCGCCCCCGGCGGGATCAGGGCCGAGCGCGGCGTCAGCGCCGCCATCGGCAAGATCAGCAAGGTGGAGGTGGCCGTCTAGGCCCGTCGCGTCGCAAACGCACAGAGTGGCGTAGCTTCCCGTCGGCTCGGGCTCGGGCCGCCGGGTTGTGAGCTGCGCCACTCTGTCGTTGTTCCTGCCTTTATCGTCGGTAGTTGCCGTGCCAGACATGTCCAGTTCAACGTTCGTTCACCTCTGCTGCCTAGAACTGAGGAGCGTACTTCCGGTCCGGGGGACGAGGACCAGAACCGTCAGAACTAAGGCGACCCATCATGTCGATTGAGCTCGATCCAGCCGACCCAGCAAAGGCACAGGGTGCGGCTGCCGCCTCGACCGCTCAGCAAGCAACTCAGGTACAAGCAGCTCAGGTATCCGCTGATGGCTCGCCTGTGCTCCGCGCTGTCGACCTCACCCTGAGCTTCGGCAGCCGTGCGATCTTGTCGGACGTCAGCGTCGACATCAAGCGGGGTGCCGTGACGGCGCTCATCGGCCCGACCGGCTCAGGCAAGACCACGCTGCTGCGCACGTTCAACCGGATGAACGACAAGGTCACCGGGTACCGCCACGACGGCGACGTCCTGCTCGATGATCGGAGCATCTGGCACTCGAGCGTTGACTTGATGACGCTGCGGCGCAAGGTCGGCATGCTGTTCCAGCGGCCGAACCCGTTCCCGATGTCGATCATCGAGAACGTGATCGCCGGGGCCAAGGCGCACAAGCTGGTCACCAGGAGCGGGCTACACGCGGTCGCGGAGGAGCACCTCACGGCGGTCGGACTGTGGCATGCGGTAAAGGACAGGCTCAAGGACTCGCCGTTCCGGCTGTCCGGCGGTCAGCAGCAGTTGCTGTGCCTGGCCAGGGCGCTGGCGATCCGGCCCAACGTCCTGCTGCTTGACGAGCCGACCTCGTCGCTCGACCCGAACGCGACCGAGTCGATCGAGGAACTGGTGCGCACGCTCGTGCCGGACATCAGCGTCGTCATCGTGACGCACAACATGGCCCAGGCGCGCCGGATAGCCGACGACACCATCTTCCTCAACCAGGGCCGGATGGTGGAGTACGGAACCACGGAACAGATCTTCGAGCATCCGTCAGAAGACGAGACGGCCCGCTACGTGGGCGGTCGATTCGGCTGACACAAGACCACCCGTGCGGGAGGACGGTGCTCCGCCCGCACGGGGCAGTAGCCGCGCGCCAGCGCGGACAACCGTCGCACGCATCCGCGTGCGAGTCCTGTAACGCACGCGTAAGCGTGCAGATGTAAAGGAGTATTCCCCGGTGGCCAAGAATTTCCGCTTGGTGTTCACAGCGGCCGCCCTTGTCCCGCTTACCGTTCTCGCAGCCGCATGCGGCTCAAGTACGCCGTCGAGCAGCTCAAGCTCGCCGCCTACCAGCAGCGCGGCCACCAGCGGTAAGATCACCGAGACGGGCAGTACGCTTCTCTTTCCTCTCTTCGGTTACTGGCAGTCCGGCTACAAGTCGGTCGCTCCTAGCGTCTCGATGACGCTGGGCGCTACCGGCTCGGGCACGGGCATAGCGGACGCCGCCAGCGGGCTGGTCAACATCGGAGCCTCGGACGCCTACCTGTCCAGCTCGGACATGGCTCAGTACCCAGGGCTCGAGGACATCCCGCTGACCGTCGCCGCCCTCATGGTCAACTACAACGTGCCTGGCATCAGCAAGCCGCTGAACCTCAATGGCACCGTGCTGGCTGAGATCTACACCGGCAAGATCACGTCATGGAACGACGCCGCGATCAAGGCGCTCAACCCTGGCGTCAGCCTGCCGAGCCTTCCGATCGTGACCCTGCACCGCGCCGACAGTTCGGGCAGCACCTTCCTGTTCACGTCCTACCTGGACGCCCAGGACCCCAGCGCCTGGCCGTCGACCAACATCGGCACCACGATCACGTGGCCGAAGGTCAGCGGCCAGCTTGCCGAGACCGGCAGCGGCGGCATGGTCAGCGGCTGCAAGGCCACTAAGGGCTGCATCGCCTACGTCGGCATCAGCTACCTGGCCAAGACGTCGGCGGCCGGCCTCGGGGAGGCGGCGCTGGCCAACAAGGCGGGCAAGTACACCCAGCCCAACTCCAGCACGATCGCCGCGGCCCTGAGCTCGTTCGGCGCACCGCCGTCCGACGGCGCGATGTCGCTGATCAACACCAGCGCCGCCGGCGGCTACCCGATCATCAATTACGAGTACGGCATCGTGAAGACGACTCAGCCGAACGCGACCGACGCCAGCCTGATCAAGGCGTTCCTGAACTGGGTGGTCACGACCGGCAACACGTCCACCTACCTGTCGAAGGTCGGCTTCCAGCCGCTTCCTTCCGCAGCGCTGAGCATCGCTAAGAGCCAGATCAGCGCCATCTCCGGATGATCCTGTGACAGCCTCTGTGCCCACTGCTCAGCCGGAAGGGGGGACGGCTTCCCCGTCCCCCCGCCGGCTGGGCGGCGCCGTGATGGCCCGCTTCTCCAACGCCTCGCCGATCCGCTGGCTCGGCCTCGGCGGCGCGGTCGTCCCGTTGCTGATGCTCCTGTTCGTCCTGGTCACGCTGATCATCAAGGCGATCCCGGCGCTCGAGTACAGCGGCTTGAAGATGTTCACCGGCACCACATGGAACTTCGGCGCCCAGTACGGAACGCCGGTTAAGAGCTATGGCTTGCTGCACGACCCCGGCGAGGAGTTCGGCGCCCTGCCGGAGATCCTCGGCACCCTCGCCACCTCGGCCATCGCGCTGATCATCGCGGTGCCGGTGTCGATCGGGGCTGCCCTGGTGATCGTGGAGCGGTTGCCGCGGCGGCTGGCCAACTGGTTCGGGATCTTCCTCGAGCTGCTGGCGGGCGTGCCGAGCGTCATTGTGGGTCTGTGGGGCGTGCTTACGTTCGGTCCCTTCATTGCGCACGACGTAGCCCCGTTCATCGCGGACAACGCCCCGAGCTGGCTGCCCTTCCTCAAGGGGAACACCGGCCACGGCCAGGGCCTGCTGATCTCCGGCCTGGTGCTCGCGGTCATGGTGATCCCGATCATTGCCGCCACCGCGCGCGACCTGATCCGCAGCGTGCCGATCCTGCCGCGCGAGGGCGCGATGGCGCTTGGCATGTCGGACTTCCAGACCGCGAGAAAGGTCACGCTGCCCTGGGTCGGCGCCGGGCTCGTCGGTGCCGTCGTGCTCGGCCTGGGCCGTGCCCTGGGCGAGACCATCGCTGTCGCCATGGTCTGCGGCGTCGCGCTGGGCAGCCTGCCGACGAATCTCTACGCGGACATGATCACGATCGCGGCGAACCTGGTCCAGAACATCGATACGGCGATTCTCGACAAGATGGACATCAGCGCATTCGCGGCGCTCGCGCTCATCTTGCTCACCATCACCCTGATCGCGAACATTGTCGCCCGGCTGCTGGTCCGCCGGGTCTCCGGAACCGCACTGCCGGTCGGCAGGGGGCTGTAAGCCATGACAAATCCTCCAGCGACGACGCCCGCACCGCTGGGTGGTGCTGGCTCCAGCGGTGCCGGGGCCGTGCACTCAGGCCGCGGTGGCGCCGGGACCTCCGCATGGCCGGCCTTGCCGGTCGGCAGGAAGATCAGCAACGTGGTCTTCTGGGTTCTGTGCTTCCTTGCCCTGGCCGCCATCGTCGTCCCGACCCTATGGCTGGTCGGCGGCATCCTGGTCCGTGCCATTCCTCACTTCTCGTTCAGCGTGATCACGACCGATGGCTACGGAGCCGCGCAGGGCGGCCTGGAGAACGCCATCCTGGGCACGCTGTACATCACCGTCGGCGTGCTCCTGGTCAGCGGCACGATCAGCATCCTGACCGGCCTGTACCTGGCCGAGTTCGCGAGCAAGGGCCGCACGAGGAGCGTCCTGCGAGGCGCCTACGAGGTGCTGGCCGGCATCCCGTCGATCGTGCTCGGCCTCGTCGGCTACCTCGCGCTCGTCATCGGCCTGCACTGGGGCTTCGGCCTGCTGCCGGCGATCCTCGTGTTGTCAGTGATCACCGTCCCCTACATCACGAAGGCGACGGAGACATCGCTGTCCCAGGTACCGGTCTCTTACCGCGAGGGCGCGGAGGCGCTCGGGCTCCGGCAAGGATGGACGCTGCGCCGGGTCGTGTTCAAGTCCGCGATCCCGGGCATCGTCACCGGCCTGCTCGTGGCTATCGCGATCTCCGTGGGCGAGACGGCACCGCTGCTGCTGACGGCGGGCTGGAATACGTCCAACCCGTCGCTGGCGATGACGCACGCGCCCGTCGGCTTCCTGACGTACGCCATCTTCAACTTCTGGGACCTGGACACATCCACTTCGCTGACCCTGTCCTACGACGCCGCGCTCATCTTGCTTGTGTTCGTGCTGCTCCTCATCCTGCTCGGGCGAGTGATCGTCGCGATCTCAAGGCGAAACACGGAATGACCGGTGATGGACCCTGAGCGCGCCGACCTCTCGCTGGTCGCCGCGGGCGAGGCGACACCGGAGACGGGTACCGGCGCACGTGTGCCCCGCCCGGCCGCGGACGCCATTAGCTGGCCTGCCGGGGAGCAAAGACCAGGCGCACTGCGCGGGGTTGATAAGCAGGCACCACGGGCAGCGGTAACGGTGCTCGCGGACCGGCTGGCCGCCGCGCTCGTGCATCACGAGCCTGGCTGGCGGCTGCCCCGCCACTCTGCTCTCGCCCGGCGTTACAGCGTCAGCACCGCCGAGATCGACGCGGCGATTGAGGAACTCATCGGCCGACACCTGATCAGGCGCCTCGCCGACGGCCAGCTGTACCGGGCCAGCCCGGCCGAGTATCTCATCGGCCTGGAAGGAGTGCCCGGGCTGGTCTCGCACGTCGACGCGATGGGCGGCGAGTTCACCTGCCGGAGTCGTCAGGTCAGCTGGCGGCTGCCGCCCGAGGACATCGGCTGGGCGCTGCGAGTGACGGCGGCCGAGCCGGTCTGCGTTGTGCGCTTTCTGTGGGCGGCGAGTGGTGAGCCGGCCGCTTTCACCACCACCTACGTGCCTGCCGACATCGCGGGCCGGCCTGAGGGCAACTCCAGTCAGCCGCTGCCGACAGCGCTGAGCCTGCTCCAGCTGGACGGCGTCGCGGATGGGCTTGTTGCCGCCGCCGCCGGTCATCAGCCCGCCCACGCGGCGATGGTGGCCGGCGTGCCCACCGCTCTTCACATCGAGATGCAGGCGCCGCCTCCGTCGGTGGCGCGCAGCCTCCGGCTCTCGGCCGGCCAGCCCGCGATGATGGTCACGATCCGGTTCGATGATCGCGACATCGGCAGGCCGGTAGCGCTGACCACGGCGGTACTGCGAGCCGACCTGTTCCGGCTCGTGCTGCAGTCGCCTGAACCTCCGCTCCCCGCCGAGCGGGCCGCCAGTATTGCCGGTTCGTGGACAGACGCCGCCGAGGACTGGGAACCTTGACCCGGTATGCACGCTCAGCCGGCCAGCAGGGCCGAGCGCTTCCCGCGGCGCTTACGCCCGCCTGACACGGCCCTTCGCTCCCGCGGCGCTGGTCGCGCTGCCCTCCGGTCGGCCGTTCAGGATGTCGCGGAGCCCGCGTCATGAGTGGCCTGTCGCGGCCGCCCGGCCTGGCTAGCCGGCCGCACCCGCCGCGCGGCCGGGTCCGCCGGGACGTGATCTACCTCGGCTGGCAACACACAGTGTCACGGCCGGAGCCGGGCCCGGTCCCGCTCGGTCCGCCTGAGGCGGAGGTATCGGAGGTCGACGCCGAACCCCGTGCGGCGCTCCGCCGTCAGGAGCGCGGCCCGATGCGGGCAGCCAGGCTCGGTAGTGCGGCCGGGGCCGCCGCCGCGGGCGCAGGCGTCGGATGCTGGCAGGGAGGCGTGCTGAAGCCCGCGCCGGCGCTGTTCGCTTTCCTGTGCGGTACTGGCCTGGCGGTCGCGTGCGCGAGAAGCCTGATCGCGCGCGAGCGAGCGCTGCGGGCACAGGTCAGGGCCGAGCGGCTTCGAGTCAGGCGGCTCAGGGAGGCGCAGCGGGCGGACCTGGTCGCGCGTCGCCAGCAGCACGCTCGTACCTACCGCGACTGGCAGATGCGGGCTACCGCATTCTGGCGCCAGCCTTGCTGGT
>JASIBJ010000807.1 GCA_030045215.1 Streptosporangiaceae bacterium
ACGACCCCGTCGGCCTGCGCCGCGAGTTCTACGTGAACCCGGCCGGCCGCTTCGTGGTCGGAGGGCCGTGCGGTGATACAGGGCTCACCGGCCGGAAGATCATCGTCGACACCTATGGAGGATCAGCCAGGCACGGCGGCGGCGCGCTCTCTGGCAAGGACCCGTCCAAGGTCGACCGGGCGGCCGCCTACGGGGCACGGTACGTCGCCAAGAATCTCGTCGCGGCCGGCGTAGCGGATCGGGTCGAGTTGCAGGTCGCCTACGCGATCGGCATGGCGAGGCCGCTGTCTTTGCTGATCGACACGTTCGGCACCGAGCACATACCCGCCGCTCGCATCGCCGGGCTGGTAGAGCAGAACTTCGACCTGCGCCCGGCCGCGCTGCGCGACGGACTGCAGCTTGCCCGCCCGATTTACCGGCCGACAGCCGCATACGGTCACTTCGGACGGAACGAGGCCGAGTTCACGTGGGAGCGCACCGACAAGGCGGCCAGCCTGCGGCGCCAGGCGGGCCTGGCGGACGCCGACTAGCTAGCGGAGCGGCCGACCGGTGGCCTGTCGCCGGCTTTATCGGCCGCTTGCTGCCGCGGCATCTCCCGGCCTGCTCGCCCCGGCTTCGCGCGGCCGCGAGAAGCTCGCCGGCGCGATCCCGAAGACGCGCTCGGCGTTGCGATGGAAAATCTTGTGCTTGTCCGCGTCGGAGATCGGGGCGTCGTTCATGAACTTCACCGCGCCCTCGGTCAGCTGATAGGGATAGTCGATCGCCCACATGATGTTGTCGGCCCCGACCGCCTCGATGCAGAATCGCAGCGCTGGATGCCAGTTCATGCCGCTTGTCGTGATCTTGAAGTTGCGCTTGAAGTACTCGCTTGGCGTGAGTTCGAGCTTCGGCCTGGTGTTGTGGGAGCTGCGGACGGGATGCATGTAGTCGACCCGCCAGAGCCAGAACGGGATCCCTTCGCCCAGATGGCCGAGCACGATCTGCAGGCGCGGGAACCGGTCGAACAAGCCGCTGCAGATCAGCCGGATGCCATGCAGCCCGGTCTCGGCCTGGAATCCGTAGATACCGGTCTCCAGGCCGAACCGCCTGTACGGCTGCGCCATCTGCGCCGACGGGGAGCGCGGATGGATGTAGACCGGCGCGCCGAGGTCCTGCGCGGCCTCAAAGATCGGCCAGAACTTCTCGTCATCCAGTTACTCGTTCCTGGTGTGCGAGTTGATCACGACGCCGTTCAGCTTCAGGTGGCCAATCGCCCGGCCGATCTCGGCCGCGGCCGCCTCTGGTGCCTGCGGCGCGAGCGCGGCAAGCCCCGCGAACCGGTCAGGGTGCCTGCCGATCACCTCCGCCAGCCGGTCGTTGACGAGGGCGGCCAGCGCGATCGCGCGGTCGTCGGGCAATGTCTGGACGCCCGGCGCGGTCAGCGACAGCAGGTGCACGTCTACGCCGCAGCCGTCCATGATCGCCAGCCGCTCGTCTTCCAGGTCGAGCAGCTGGCGGCGCACCCGCTGCAGGCCAGGAAGATCCTGCCCGAACAGGAAGCTCAGGAAGTCATGGTCGGGCTCGTCCGGCGCTGCCTCGGCCACCCACTCCCGCAGGGCCGCGAACACCTCGGGCACGGAGAATGCCTCCTCGGTGGCGATCCGCCGGTACGGTCTCGCTGCGGCTTCGTCCACGGTTCCTCCTGTGCGCAAGCCGACACCGGTCTTCACGCCCTCCGGTTGCCGACCGGTCCGCCTTCACGCGCTCCGCCGGCCGGGTAATCCTGCTGCGCGGCCGCGTACCTGACGTAGAAGTCAAGCGAACCGGGGTTCGCCATTGCGTTGCGGTTGGCGGCCTCGTCGGCGGGCACGCCGAGCAGGATCCGGCGCACCGGCACCTCCATCTTCTTGCCGGTCAGCGTGACCGGGATCTCCGGCACCTGGATGATCTGGTCCGGCACGTGCCGCGGGGTGTACTGGCGCCGGAGCCGTCCGCAGATCTTGTCCTCGAGCGCCGGGGTGAGCACAAGCTCGTCAGCGAGCTTGACGAAGAGCGGCATGAAGAACTTCCCGCCCGGCAGGTCGAGGTTCACGATCAGCGCATCCTCGACCTCCGTGACAGTCGCCAGCGCGCGGTAGATCTCGGCGGTGCCGATACGGACGCCCTGGCGGTTGAGCGTCGCGTCAGAGCGGCCGAGCACGAAGCAACCGCCGCGGGCGTTGACGCGGAAGAAGTCGCCGTGGCGCCACGAGCCGGGAAACTGGGCGAAGTACGACTCCCGGTAACGAGAGCCGTCGGCATCGCCCCACAGGAAGACGGGCATCGACGGCATCGGCGAGGTGATCACGAGCTCGCCAACCTCGTCAATCACGCGTTCGCCGCGCTCATTGAACGCATGCGCATCAACCCCGAGGTGGCGAGCCTGGATCTCGCCGGCGTAGACCGGCTCGGTCGGAACGCCCCCGACGAACCCCGTGCACACGTCGGTGCCACCGCTGCCGGTGCATACCCACACGTCGCTCTTGACGTTCCGGTAGAACCAGGCCGTGCACTCCGCCGACACCGGCGAGCCGGCCGGCATGATCGCCCGCAGCTCCTTCAGGTCGTAGTGCTGGCCTGGCACCAGGCCGGCGTGCGTCATCAGGTCCACGAACGCGGGACTCGCGCCGAAGAGGGCCACGCCGCACTCGTGCGCGAGGCGCCAGAGTGCATCTGCGCCGGGATAGGCCGGATTCCCGTCGTACAGAACCGGGCACACGCCGAGCAGCAGCGAGCTGACCAGGAAGTTCCACATCATCCAGCCGGTCGTGGTGAAGAAGAACATCCGATCGCCGGCTCGCAGGTCCATGTGCAGGGTCTGCAGCTTCAGCTGCTCGATCAGGATCCCGCCGTGGCCGTGCACTATCGCCTTCGGCAGCCCGGTCGTACCCGAGGAGAACAGGATCCAGAGCGGGTGGTCGAACGGCACCTGCTCGAACTCGAATGTCGATGCCGGAACCGGCGAGTGCGCCAGTACGTCGTCCCAGCTTCGCGTGGCCCCGGCGGGCTGCGGCGCGTCCGGGTCGAGGTAAGGCAGCCAGATGACCTGTTCCAGGCTGTCGAGGCCGGCGATAATCTGCTGCAGCTCGTCCGTGCGGTCGAAACGTCGGCCCCCGTACTGATATCCGTCAGCGCAGAGCAGCAGTTTCGGCCGGAGCTGGCGGAATCGGTCGAGCACTCCGCGCCAGCCGAAGTCCGGCGAGCAACTGGCCCAGATGGCCCCGATGCTGGTGGTCGCCAGCATCGCGATGACGGCATGCGGGATGTTCGGCAGGTACGACGCGACGCGATCACCGCGGCGCACGCCCATGTCGCGCATGCTGGTGGCAAGTATGCGAACCTGCCCGGCCAGCTCGGTCCAGCTCATGGTCGTCAGCGGCGCGAACTCGCTCGCCGACAGCAGCGCGGTCTCGCCGGGACGCTCACGCCGCAGGACGTGCTGCGCGTAGTTGAGGCGGGCGCCGGGGAACCATTCGGCGCCCGGCATCTCGCGGCGGCCCAGCACCCGCTGTGGTGGCGCCGAGCATTCAATCCCGCAGTAATCCCAGATGGCCTGCCAGAAGCCTTCCAGGTCGGTGACCGACCAGTGCCACAGGGCCTGGTAGCTGCCGAAGCTGCGGCCCTGGTCCGCGAGCCAGCCGCGGAAGGCGGTCAGGTTGGCCTCTGCCACTTGGGTTGCGGTCGGCGTCCACAGCAGGCTGCCCTCGCGAACTGCCTCGGTCATGCCGGCCCTCTCTGCATCTGGCCCTTGGCCGCTAGGCCCTGGTCCAGTCCCCTGGCCGCCTCGTTGCTTTACACGGCCGACAGTCGCACAGCGCGGACGCGCTGGGCAATGACGCTTTCACTGGGCGAAAGCGCAGCGTAACGCGGACTTGCGGCCCGGCGCCGAGCGCGCGGATCAGGCGAAAACGATCGTCTTGTTCTGGTGCACGATGACCCGGTCGTCCAGGTGCCACCCCACCGCGCGGGCGAGCACCGAGCGTTCCACGTGCCGCCCCTGCCGACGCAGGTCGTCGACCGAGCAGCGGTGATCGACCCGGACGATGTCCTGCTCGATGATCGGGCCCGCGTCGAGCTCGGCGGTGACGTAGTGCGCCGTGGCGCCGATGAGCTTCACCCCGCGGTCAGCCGCCTCCTGATGCGGGTTCGCGCCGGCGAAAGCAGGCAGGAAGCTGTGGTGGATGTTGATGATCGGACGCCCGAAGGCCGCAAGAAAGCCGGGCGAGAGGATCTGCATGTACCGGGCCAGCACCACCAGGTCGACGTGACCCTTGAGCAGGGCAAGCTGGGCGGCCTCCGCCTCGTGTCTGGTCGCAGCCGTAACCCCGATGTAGTGGAACGGGATCCCCCGGCTGCGGACAAGGTCAGCGGTCGTGTCGTGGTTGGAGATCACCATCTCGACGTCGGCCCGCAGCTCCCCCGACTCCGTGCGCCAGAGCAGCTCGCGCAGCACGTGGTCGGAGCGGGAGACGAAGATCGCCATCCGCTTGCGGTCCGCGGCGATGGTCATCCGCCAGGTCATGGAGAACGTCTTCGCGACTGCGGACATGGCCAGCTCCAGCGCGCACCTGCGCCGGGCCAGCCCCGGCAGGTGGAACTCGACCAGCAGGAAGAAGGTGCCGCCTTGCGGGTTGGTCGAGTACTGCTGGGACTCCACGATGTTCGCGCCGTGCTCGTAGAGGCAGCGGGAGACCCCGGCGACGATGCCGGGCCGGTCCGGGCAGGAGATCAGCAGCCGTCCGATGTCCGCCCGCGGATCGCCCGCACCGTCTCGGATCACAGGGATCCCCAGACCTCCTGCGCGGTCTCGACGATCAGGGCGAGCTTGTCCCACTGCTGCCGCTGGGAGAGGTCATTGCCTTCCTTAGTCGAGGAGAAGCCGCACTGCGGCGACAGGCATAGCTGCTCGATGTCGATGAACCGCGCGGCGTCCTCGATCCGCCGCTTCAGGTCGTCCTTGCGTTCCAGCTCACCGCGCTTGGTGGTGACCAGCCCCAGGACGACTCGCTTGCCCTTCGGGACGAACCGCAGCGGCTCGAAGCCGCCGGAGCGCTCGTCATCCCACTCGCAGAAGAAGCCGTCGACCTCAAGCCGGTTGAACAACGCGTCGGCCACGAACTCGTAGCCGCCCTCGGCCGCCCACATGCTCTGGTTGTTACCTCGGCACATGTGCGTCGTGACCGCCAGATCGGTCGGCCTGCCCGCAAGCGCCCGGTTGATGTTCTCGATGTAGCGCTCGTGCTGGTGCTCGGGATCGCCGCCGATCTCGGCGACGTGCTTGCGCTGGGCCGGGTCGTTCATGTAGGCGAGGCTGGTGTCGTCGAGCTGCAGGTACCGGCAGCCGAGGGCGTACAGCCGCCGCACCTCCTCGGCGTAGGCAGCGGCCAGGTCGGCCCAGAACTGGTCCAGGTCGGGGTAGACCGAGGCATCGATCGCCGACCTGCCGCCGCGGTAGTGCACCATGCTCAGCGACGGGATCGTGAGCTTGGGCACGACGGGGGGTTTCGGGGGACCGTCCCGCTGGGCCAGTGCCTGGGCCGCGACAGTGTCGCGCAGGTACTGGAAGGCATCTCCGAAGATGGTGTGCTCCAGCGTCAGCGGTGCGACAACGTGGGCCGAGGGTGGTGCCCACTCGAAGCTCTTCTCCTCGTTGTGGAACGCCACCCGGATCGTGTCGTCCTGGACCTTCTTGATGCCGCCGAGCTGGTAGATGAAGTCCATGTGCCACGATTCGCGGCGCAGCTCGCCATCGGTCGCGTCGCGCAGCCCGACCTCCCGCTGCTTGCGCACGACCTCCGCGATCGCGACATCCTCGGCCGCCCGAAGCTCGCCGGCCGTGATCCGGCCGGCCGAGAAATCATCCCTGGCCCGCAGCAGCTCGGGCGGGCGCAGCAGGCTGCCGACGTGGTCGGCGCGGAACGGCGGCCGGCTCTCCGGGCCAGGGACGCCTGCGGCGTGCTGATCGAGGTCCTGGGTCTCTGTCATACGCTCTGCTCTCCTCCGGCGGGTAAGAGATGTTGTCGCGGGTTGCTAGATGTCGGCTTCGGCCGCGGGTACCTGGCTCGGGCTGACGGAGCTCGCGGCGACGCGTGGCTCGCCGCTTTCCGCAGGCCGGGACCCCTCGGACAGCGGGTAGTGGCAGGCGACCATGTGCCCGTCACTGAGGGCGCGCATCTCAGGTACTTCGGCGGCACAGCGGTCGGCGGCGCGCGGGCAGCGGGTGCGGAACCGGCATCCGCTCGGCGGGTCGAGCGGCGAGGGCAGCTCGCCCTTGATCACGCTGGCGGGATCCCGCTTCGCCCGCGCGGGATCGGGGTCAGGGATCGACGTCAGCAGCGCCAGTGTGTACGGGTGCAGCGGCTCGCTGTAGATCGCGCGCACCGGGCCGACCTCGCACAGCTTTCCGAGGTACATGACCGCGACCCGGTCGCTGACCTGCCTGACCAGCGTCAGGTCGTGGGCGATGAACAGGTAGGAGAGGCTGAGCTCGCTGCGCAGCTTCTCGAACAGGTTCAGCACCTGCGCCTGCACCAGCACGTCCAGCGATGAGACGGGCTCGTCGCAGAGGATCAGCTTGGGCTCTAGCGCCAGCGCCCTCGCGACCGCTACTCGCTGGCACTGCCCGCCGGACAGCTCGCGCGCATGCCGTGCGCCGTGCCGGGCCGGGTCGAGACCCACGAGGTCGAGCAGTTCCCGAACCCGCTGCCGCCGCTCCTGGTGCGTGCCCACCCCGTAGGCGATCAGCGGTTCCTCGACGATCCGGGAGACCGGCCACGTCGGGTCGAGCGAGGTGAAGGGATCCTGGAAGACCATCTGGAGGTTGCGCCGGGCCGTCTTGAGGGCACCGCGGGACAACCGCACGAGATCCCGGCCCTGGAAGATCACCTCGCCGCCCTTCGGCGGCGGCGCCTGGATCACCGACCGGGCCAGCGTGGACTTCCCTGACCCGGTCTCGCCTACGATGCCGAGAGTCTCTCCCGCATGCAGCTCGAACGACACGTCGGATACGGCCTGGAGGACACCGCCCTTCGCGCCGCCGTAGTCGCGGAGGACGAACTCCTGGACCAGATGGCGAACGTCGAGCAGGACGTCGCCGCCGGGCGGCGACGTCGCCGCGGTGCCGCTGGCCGCTACCGTCACTGGCCCGCCCCGCTCTGGATCGGATGCCAGCACGCCCACCAGCGGCCTGGTTCGTGCTGCCGCAGCGCTGGTGCTTGGTCCCGGCAGTCTTGCTGCACGTCCGGGCATCGCGGCGCGAACGGGCATCCGTCCCTGAGCACCGACAGATCGGGCGGCCGGCCGCCCACAACCGGGAGCAGCACGTGCGGCTCGGTGTCGATCCGCGGGATGGCGTCGAGCAGCGCCTGGGTATACGGCATCCGGACGCCGGCGAACAGATTCCTGGCCGAGGCCCGCTCCACGATCTTGCCCGCGTACATGACCACGACGTCCTCGGCGTAGGCGGCAGCCAGGCTCATGTCGTGGCTGATCATCAGCAGCGCCGTTCCGGTCTCCCGCTGCAGGTCGAGCAGCAACTCCATGATCTGGGCCTGGGTCGTCACGTCCAATGCCGTCGTCGCCTCGTCGGCGATGAGCACGTCAGGCCCGCAGGCGAGCGCGATTGCGATGACGACGCGCTGGCGCATGCCGCCGGAGAGCTGGTGCGGGTACTCGTGGAACCGCCGCTCGGGCGCGGGGATCCGCACCATCTTCAGCAGCTCGATCGTGCGTTCACGCGCCTGCCTGCGGTCCATCGGCAAGTGGGTCGTGACCGCCTCGGCGATCTGAATGCCGACCCGCATCGTGGGGTTCAGCGACCGCTCGGGATGCTGGAACACCATCGCCACGTTCCGGCCCCGGTAGTCGCGCATTTCGTGGTTGCTACGGCCGACGACCTGTTCGCCCTTGAACCGGATCGAGCCCGAGACGTCGGCGGAGCGCGGCAGCAATCCCATGATTGCCTGCGCGCTGACCGTCTTGCCGGACCCCGACTCGCCAATGACGGCGAGCGTCCGGCCCGGCTCGACGGCGAAGCTGATGCCTTGCACCGCGTACACGCTCCCGAGCCGGGTGCGGAACGTGACGCGCAGGTCCTCTACCTCCAGCACCGGACCCACCGCTATCTCGACCGGCGGCGGCCCGGCGCCGTCTGCCGCCGGAGCCGTCCGGCCTCGCTCGCGCAGCCGCGGCATTACCGGACTCCCCACCGGGCCCGCAGGCCGTCGCCCATCATGTTGAGGCAGATGCTCGTCACCAGCAGGAAGATGCTCGGCACGATGACCAGCCGCGGGTACACCGAGATGAACGACTCGCCGGTTGCGATCATGTTCCCCCAGGTCGCGGTCGGCGCCGGGATGCCGTAGCCGAGGAAGTCCAGGGCGCCCTCCAGGATGATCGTCAGGCTGGCACCGAGCAGGCTGAAGGTCAGCAGTTGCGGCGCCATGTTGGGGGCCAGATGCTGGAGCATGATCCGCCAGGTCCTGGTGCCCGCCAGCCGTGCCGCGACCACGAAGGGCTGGTCGCGCAGCCGGAGCGTGGCGGCCCTGGACACCCTCGCGAAGGCCGGGATGCTGAACGCGGACAGCGCCCAGATCACGTGAGTCTCGCTCGGACCGAGGCTATCGGCGATCGCCAGCACCAGTACCAGTGACGGGAAGGCGATGAACACGTCGAGGATCCGCATCATGACCGCTTCGGTCCAGCCACCGCGGTAGGCGGCGACCATCCCGAACAGACCGCCGATCACCAGGCCGATGGCCTGGACCGCGGCCGCGACCTCGAACGACACCCGGCCGCCGTAGAGGATCCTCGACATGATGTCGTAGCCAACGGTGTCAGTGCCGAGGATGTGGCCTGGTGACCAGAGCGGCAAGTTGACCTGGAGCAGATTCCCGACTGTCGGGTCGGGCACGTGGTACACCAGCGGCCAGACGAAACAGAAGAACAGCAGCACGACAACGACCGTGCCAGGAACGGCGATCTCCAGCGTGCGCAGCCAGCCGCGCGCCCGCGGGACCGCGCCTGCGGCGAGGTCCGGTGCCGACGTGGTCAGCAGGTCAGCTGCGGGAACGGACATGACGGATCCTCGGGTCAAGCACGCCGTAGAGCAGGTCGGTGAGCAGGTTGACGAGGACCACGGCGATGCCGAAGACGAGCACGATGCCCTCGACCACCGGAACGTCCCTGTTGCTGATCGCGTTGAGCAGCTCAAAGCCGATGCCGGGCAGGGAGAAGATCTGCTCCACGATCACCGTCGCCCCAATCAGCGTGGCGAGGTTCAGCCCGATGACGGTCAGCAGGCCGATGAACGAGTTGCGCAGCACGTGCCGGGTGAGGATCTGCCACTCGCTGACGCCCTTGGCCCGCGCGGTCACGACGTAGTCCTCGGACTGCATCTGCTCGAGCAGATCCGCGCGCAGGAACCGGGTGTAGAAGCCGATGAGCGGGATCGCGAGGACGATGCTCGGCAGTGTCATCGTGTGCAGGTTGCCGGTCAGCGACGCGCTCAGCGAGGTATAGCCGATCGCCGGGAATATGGACCAGTGCACGGAAAAGACGATCACGAGCAGCAGGCCGAGTACGTACGGCGCGGTCGAGATACTGGCCATGGACAGCACCAGGGACACCCGGTCGATGATGCCGCGTGGCCAGCGGGCGCAGAGGACGGCCAGCGGCACCGACACCACGAACGTGAGGATCAGCGCGTAGACGACGAGTTCGAGCGTGACCGGCAGCCGCGACCCGATAATCGACGCGACCGACTGCGGGCTCGCCAGCGAAGTGCCGAGGTTGCCGGTCGCCGCCCCGGCGAGCCAGTGCCCGTACCTGACCCAGAGCGGCTCATTGAGGTGCAGTTTGATGGAGAACGAATGGATCTCGGCGGGCGTTGCGTTGATGCCGAGCA
>JASIBJ010000808.1 GCA_030045215.1 Streptosporangiaceae bacterium
GCAGGCGATGTTCAAGGCCGGCCGCAATCCGACCAGGCAGGACCTGGTCAACGCGGTGAACTCCGGCTTGCCGCAGGGCGTCTCCGTTGCGCCGTACGCGTACTCATCCACTGATCACGACGGCATCACCGGCGCCTACGTCGCTGAGGTCAAGAATGGCGTGCTCGTCGCGCTCGGCCCGGTGCAGGTCACTGACAACACCCCCACCGGTGCCGTCACGACAGATACGACCCCGCAGCCGCCGGCTCCCTCCAGCGGCATACCGTAGCCTGACGGCGTTAGTTGTTCGGCCGCCCGCGGGGTCCCGCGGGCGGCCGGCATGAGCGTCGTAGCAGGGGTCAGTGTGGCACGCACCCTGAGCCGGAGGCCGGCCTCCGCACCGACGGAGCCGCCGGCCGAGCGGCTGCTGGTAGCCGCGGAGCACTTGTTCGGCGAGCGCAGCTACCGCCGGACCTCGGTAGCAGACATCTGCGCCGCGGCCGGCATCGCCACCGGGAGCTTCTACGCCCATTTCGCGTCCAAGGCGGAGATCTTCACGGCCGTGATCCGGCGCATCAACGCCGATCTCAGGGCGGGCATGGCGGCTGCCTTGCAGACCGCGGCAGACCACCAGCGGGCCAGGGAGCGTGCGGCCTTCCGCGCGTACTTCGACCTGATGTCGCAGCGCCCGTGGATCTTCCGTATCGTCCGCGAGGCCGAGTTCCTTGCACCGGGCGAGTTCCGCGCCTACTACGAGAGGCTAGCCCGCGGGTACGCGCGGGGCGTGCGGGTGGCCCAGCTGGCGGGCGAGGTCGACCCGCGATACGACCCCGAGGTGATCGCGTACATCTACACCGGGCTCGGGCACTTCGTGGGCATGCGGTGGACCGAGTGGACGGCGGGCGGTCGCGTGCCCGACGACGTCTTCGAAGACCTTATGGACGTGCTGGCCAGAGGCCTGCCGCCCGTCAGCCCGGTCACGGCGGAAGGCTCGGCCAACGCGGTCAGCTCGCCCGGCGCCGACGGCACACTAAGCCCGGCCAGCCTGGCCGGCGCCGACGGCACGGCCGGCTCTGGCCGCGGTATCGGAGCCATCGACGCCGCCCGATTGGCCAGCGAGCCGCCGGCGAGTCGGGACGGCCCCGACGGCGCCCGGCCAGCTTCCACGCGCCCGGCGGCAGCCCGGCCGCGACCGCGGCCGCCATCGAGTCGCCCATGACGAATGGCGTGAAGCCGTCGCGCACGGCGGGTTAAGCACCGCGAGGTAACGTGCGTTGAGTGACGACGACCGGACCGGCCTGGCCGCTCACCGGCACGACCCAGGACTTCCTGCGCGGCAGCTGGCGGGCCGAGCGTGAGCTCGCCGACCACCGGTCAGGACAGGCCGGCTCGTTCCTGGGCCTGGCGACCTTCACCGCGGCGGGCATCGACGCTGGCCGCGGCCTGCTCGTCGAACAGGGCATGCTCGCTTACCACGAGCGGGGCGAACTCCGCTTCGCCAGGCATCAAGGCCCGGCGAGCCGCAGCCTGCTGTATCGGGCGAGGCCCGGCGGGTCGTCGGAAGTGCTGTTCGCCGACGGCAGGCCGTTTTACCTGCTGGACCTGCGACGCGGGTACTGGCAGGCGGAACATCCGTGTGGTGCCGATCGCTATCTGGTGACGGTCCGCGTGCTCGGCGCGGACAGCCTGACCGAGCACTGGCGCGCTCGCGGGCCGGGGAAGGATTACTCGATGACCACGACCCTCACCAGGATCGGAGAGCGGGAGTGAGGCAGGGGATCGGGCAGGCAGGAGTGAGGCCCAGGATCGGGCAGGCGGAAGTGACGCCGGGGATCGGGCGGGCCGAGTGATGTTCGAGGGTTACTCCCGGACGATCCCACGGCTCCTGGTGAACGCAGCGGACCGCAACCCCGCAGGAACCTGGGCGCGCAGCGACCACGGCTCGCTAACCTTCGAGGGCGCCGTCGCCGCGACCGGGCTGACCGCGCAGGCTCTCGACGACGCGGGCGTGCGGCGCGGTGACGTGGTCATGATGACCGCCAGCACGACCGTGCCGTACCTGCTGTGCTGGCTGTCGTCGGCTGCCCTGGGCGCGATCACGGTCGCGGTGAACCCGCGCAGCACCGCCGCCGAGCTGGCCGGCCTCATCGGCCAGACCCGCCCCCGGGTGATCATCACCGGCCCAGGACTGGCAGGCACGCTGGGCGCGGCGGATTCCGGGGATGCCAGTCCCGGCGCGCTCGGACGCGGAAAAGTGCTCGATGTCACCACCCTTGTGCCGTCGGGCTGGGCCGACCAGGCCGCGATGGCGGAGGCGGCCAGGCGGGTAACGCTTCCCGACCGGCCCTCGCCCGACGACCTGGCCGTCCTGATCCCGACCTCGGGCACGACTGGCCGGTCCAAGCTGGTCATGCAGACGCACCGGGCCTACGCGATGGCGGGGGAGGGCTTCCCGTTCTGGATGGAACTGACGGCCGACGACCGCCTCATGACCACGCTGCCGTTGTTCCACGTGAACGCACCCGCGTACTCCGTCATGGGCTCCCTGGCCAGCGGCGCAAGCCTGGTGCTCGTCGAGCGGTTCTCGGCCAGTGGCTTCCTCGATACGGCGCGGCGTCACGAGGCGACCGAGTTCAACGCGATCGGCGCGATGCTCGAGATCCTCATGCGCCAGCCCGAGCGGGCCGATGACGCCGAGACCCCGCTGCGGCTGTGCTATACCGGCCCGGCGCCCGAGCGGGAACGGCAGCTGGAGATGGAGAAGCGGTTCGGGTTGCGGATTGTCGTCGGTTATGCGCTCTCGGAGTCCCCGTACGGGCTGATCTGGGCCCGCGGCACCCGGCCGTACGGCACGCTGGGCTCGGTCCGCCAGCACCCCTACCTCGGCGACATCAACGAGGCCAGGATCACGGGCGACGATGGCCGGGTGCTCGGCGCAGGAGCCAGCGGCGAGCTGCAGCTGCGCAACCCCGTCCTCACGCCCGGTTACTGGGAGATGCCCGAGGAGACCGCCCAGGTCATGTCGGACGGCTGGCTGCGCACGGGCGATCTCGTCACTTCCAACGCGGACGGCACCTACACCTTCGTGGCCAGGGTCAAGGAGGTGATCAGGCGGCGCGGCGAGAACCTGTCACCGCTGGAGGTCGAAGAGGTGCTGCAGGCCCACCCGGCGGTGCTGGAGTGCGCCGTGGTCGGCGTGCCGTCCGAGCTGTCCGACGAAGAGGTCAAGGCGTTCCTCGTGGCGTCGCCGGGCGAGGAGCTCAGTTTTCCCGAGCTGCGCGCCTTCGCCGCCGGACGGCTTGCCGGCTTCAAGGTTCCCCGGTACTGGGAGCAGGTCGCCGAGCTTCCCCGAACACCTACGGCCAGGGTGGCCAAGCACCGCCTGCCAGCC